>NZ_JAESLA010000022.1:10495-78718 GCF_017892405.1 Staphylococcus sp. GDY8P85P
AAGCAAAGCAAGCTGGGAGTGAACGACAAATTTAAAAGAATTCTGTCCCACTCCCTACATAGTGGAGACGGCGGGATTCGAACCCGCGTCCAGAGGTCCTGATACACACCTTTCTACGTGTGTAGTCTATTGATAAATTTCGCATAATAGTAAGCAACAGACAACCAGTATTATGCTAGTTTGATTGGATTTCATCTAAACAGACTTCAAACGGCAGTGTTTAGCATATCCTACTAGGGTTGAATCGCGTTAACAGCACGTAGGAGATGCTGTTAGGCGATGCAGAGTGCTATTACGCAGCTACTGCGAAATTATTGTTTGATTTGTCAGTTATATTTACTGAAATGTGTTGATGTCGGAGACAACCCTCCGACACGCTTAATGTGCTCGAGGGACCCCTGTCGAATCCAAAAACGCCCCCGAAATAATATTAGATACGTTTAGTATATAACACCCCTTTATGGCATCATGTACAAACGCAGTGACTGACCGAACTGAGAAGTTGCTAATATATAGCATTTCTCAGTTCTAATCATTCTTGCGAGATTGGGATGATGCATTCGGTTAGAATGTCACCCCAATCACTAACTAACATATCAGTTCATTCACAACATCAGTTATCATACCAAATAGAGACCAATTAAGCAACAAACACGCTTAATAACGGTCCTTAATCGCACGATCGACATCACGTTTCATTGCTTTATCTTTTAAAGCTTGACGCTTATCGTGTATCTTTTTACCGCGGGCTACACCTAATAAGACTTTACACTGACCATGCTTTAAATACAGTTTCAATGGAATAAGGGAATATCCAATTTCTCTTGTACGTTCACCAAGTTTAATAATTTCCTTTTTATGGAGTAATAACTTTCTAGAACGTAAAGGGTCATGATTAAAACGGTTCCCTTCTTCATAAGGGGCAATATGCATATTATTAATGAACATTTCGCCACGTTTAACTTGCGCATAGCTATCTTTCAAATTGGCACTACCACGACGAATGGATTTAATCTCTGTCCCTTTTAATGCAATACCCGCTTCAATGGTATCTTCAATATTATAATCATGTCTAGCTTTTCGGTTTTCAGCTAATGTACCGGGTGATTTTGTTTTCTTCTTAGCCATTAATCTCTGTCACCTCTTTGCTGATTATTTTTTCTTGCGTCGTGATTTTTTCTTCACACTTTTATCTTTGTAAAATGGTTTGTGATTCGTTTTACCTTTTTTATCACGATTACGTTGATTCTTACCTTTTCGTTGCTTACGTTTTTTCTTTTTGCCTTTATGATTATCATCTTTTGATTTATCTAGAGATTTGCCACGTGTTTTAGCCTGAATGGTTTTTCCTCTTGATGGACGTTGACTTCGTTCATTTTTCGGTAATGGCATACCAACGATTTGGAAGTCTATCATGCGCTCATCTACATCAACATGTGTGACTTTTACTGTAACTTGATCACCTATGCGGAATACTTTTGCTTGGCGTTCACCAATAAGTGCCATTTGGCGTTCATCAAAGTGGTAATAATCATCTGTCATATTTGAAATATGAACCATACCTTCAATGGTGTTAGGCAATTCAATAAACATACCAAAGTTTGCTACTGAACTTACAATACCTTCAAATTCATCGCCGATATGCTGAATCATATATTCCGCTTTTTTCAATTCATCTGTATCTCGTTCCGCTTCGATAGCTCGACGTTCACGTTGTGACGTATGCTCTGCTAATTCCGGCAATTTATCTTCCCATTTATGCAATTCTTTATTATTCATAGAATGATCGATGAGATATTTTCGAATTAGACGGTGAACCGTTAAGTCAGGGTAACGTCTAATCGGTGATGTGAAATGGGTATAGTATTCTGCTGATAAACCAAAATGTCCTAAGTTCGTATCATCATAATGGGCTTGTTGCATTGAACGTAACATCATTGTTGAGATAACCATTTGTTCTGAACGGCCTTCAACCTCCTCTTGAATCGATTGCAATGTTGAAGGATGGATATCTTCACCCGTACCTTTAATCATAATACCGAAGTTAGTAATAAAGTCGAAGAACTGTCTTAAACGATCTGATTTAGGTTGTTCATGGACACGGTAAATGAATGGTACTTCTAATTTATTGAAATGTTCAGCAACGGTTTCATTTGCTGCTAACATAAATGATTCGATTAAGCGTTCACCTTCACCACGTTCACGTAAAACTACATCAGTCGGTAAACCTTCGTTATTCACTAATACTTTGGCTTCACTGATATCAAAGTCAATTTCACCACGACGTTTACGCATTTGGATTAAACGATTTGATAAATCTTGTGCTAAATCAAGCATTGGTGTAATTTCTTGATATTGTTTGCGAACGTTTGGGTCCTTTTCAGTGATAATTTGATTAACCGCATCATATGTCATTCTGTAATTAGAATGGATGACACTATCGAATATGTCATGTTTAACCACGTCGCCACGTTCATTGATTTCCATGCGACAACTTAATGTTAAACGGTCGACTTCAGGATTCAATGAACAAATACCATTACTTAAGCGGTGTGGAATCATCGGAATAACACGGTCTACTAGGTAAACACTTGTTGCTCTATCGTAAGCTTCTTTATCTAGCGCTGAGTCTTCTTTAACGTAGTAGCTAACATCTGCAATACTTACAGTTAATTCAGTATGACCGTTTTTTAATTTTTTAACGCTAATTGCATCGTCTAAATCTTTTGCGTCAGCACCGTCAATTGTAATCGTTAACTCGTCACGCAAGTCAGTACGTCCTTTGATTTCTTCAGGCTTAATCTCTTCAGGTACTGCCTCAGCCTCTTTCAAGACATTATCAGGAAATTCAATTTCGATTCCATGTTGATAAATGATTGATAAAATATCTACACCTGGATCATTCTTATGGCCTAAAATAGCTGATATATGTCCTTCTGGATTATCCGTACCATCCGCATATTTCGTAATCTGAACGAGCACTTTGTGACCATCTACAGCACCAAGACTTTGGCCTTTAGGAATGAAAATGTCTTGCATTATGCGTTTATCATCTGGAATAACGAACCCGAAATGTTTCGCTTCACTAAACGTACCGACTACTTGGGTTACAGAATGTTTCTCAATTGATTTAACTTCGCCCTCTATTTTACCTTTATGTTCACCTTTAGATTTCTGTATCTCGACAATCACTGTGTCGCCATCTAATGCACGATTAATCTTAGTTGGTGGGATAAAAATATCATCCATCTCTTCATCTTCAGGACGTAAGAATGCAAAGCCCTTTTTATTTTGGCTTAATGTCCCCTTAATTAATTTAGAGTTCGTATTTTTATGTGATTGTTTACGTTGATATCTATCCGTTTTAGTTCTTTCAACTAATCCTGATTGTTCTAGTTCTACTAGCACCTTTATTAAATCTCTAAATGAGTCGGCACTATTAAGACCTAAAGCATCTTGAAAATCAGACACAGACATGGGTTCATAATCAGGTTGTTTTACAATGTCTTCAATGGATTGCTTTAAATTCATCATGCCCCTCCTTTCTACTTTCTTTTAATTTTTAAAATGATTATTCAGACCAATCTAAAGTTTCTAAGAAGTCATAGACGTCTTCGAATACTTGTTCTTTTTCTTTATCGATTGTTATGACATGACCTGAATTTGCATACCATTTAATATGTTTGTCTTCTGAATCGACATTATCGTATATATAATTTGCTGATTGAGGATTAATCATTTCATCATTTTCAGCTTGTACTACTAATATTGGATCAAGTACATCATCAACTTCATTTCTAACGTTATTTAGTGTCTCACTCAACTCTTTTAACGTTTCAGTTGGCTGGAAGTCTTCCATCTCTTTATCAATCGTATCTTGATCTTTACCTTCATATTTTTTAAAGTTGCGTGCATATTCTAAGAAACCTTCATATATTGTACCTTGCGTTTTACCTTCAGCAGGTGCACACATTGTAACAATACCCTTCACTGGACGGTTCAAGCTTAATTTTAAAGCATACACGCCACCTAATGACAATCCAGCTACGGCGATATCTTCGTAGCCATGTTCCACTAAATAATCATAGCCATCTAGCACGTCTTTAAACCATACATGCGGACTTGATTTTAAAATTTCTTCTGGTGGTGCAGCGTGCCCTTCGTATTGTGGCGCATATGACGTGTAGCCTTTTTTCTGTAGAAATCTACCTAATTGTCTTACGTCTGATGAATTACCTGTAAATCCATGTAGGAGTAAGACTGCGCGTTTGCCTTCCTCAAAGAAGAACGGTTGTGGTAATTTAATTTGCATTCATAATCCCTCTTCCATCGTTATCTCTAAATTACTAATATATACTGTTTTACTTTCAAACATCATTTCTCTTATTTACATATATATTTATACTTATTAAATATTCCCTTATTTCTTCGGAAATATGCATTATTTAAATTTGGACATTATGTCCATGAATTGAATATCTAAGACGTCATCCGTCTCTATTCATTATAAATAAAAAAGCCCGACATTAACATCGTCGGACCTTATAAACCAAAGTAACTGATACCAATCATTATTAAAAAGAAAATGACTGCTAAAATAATTGTTAATCTATGCAAGAATAAATCGACGCCACGTTGTTTTTGTTTACCAAATAACTGTTCTGCGCCACCACTAATAGCACCTGAAAGTCCATTACTTTTACCTTCTTGGAGTAATACAACAGTGATTAATGCAATACAATCAATAATTAGTAGTACTATGAAAAGTGTATGCATGAAAATTGTCCTCCATTCATTATATACGTTCCGAATTATATCACATACTCGTCTTTATAATCAATGACTATCGATTAAACGTGCTCTTACGTACAATTGAAATGATTAGCATATATAACGCTAATACGGTTGAGCAAATCATAACAATTATAATTGGAATAATAAATAGTACTGATTTCGCTGCTATAATCGCATTGATAACCATGGCTAGGTTTACTAATGTAAATAATACATTGGATACATAGACTGCAAACATAAACCACCATAAGTACTTATGTCTATTCCATAATGCAATGACACCCGCTAAATAAGCTAAGATATACATTATTCCTGTGTATCTGAAACTATTTAAGATGTTAGCGACTGCACTATCACTGACTTTCTGGCCTGCCTGTGATAACAACGTCTTAGCCGTTAATGTATCTAATGCAATAAAGTTATGGATGATCAATAAAATACATAATATTAAAGAACTGTAGCCAATTAACTTACCTGCATTTCGTTCCCTCTGACTAGGTTGATTAAGCTGATTCTCCATCTTTACTTCTCCTTCTTTTATATACAAATCTATTATATCAGTTTGAATACGTAAATTAAATCTGTTCCATTCTCAGCAAACACCTTTTTATCTAAACAATTACAACCTGTCATACACAACGTCGACTTAACATGTGTTCGTTTTGTTTGCCACATGATTAAAAAAACCTGCCACAGTCTCAACTCTGTGACAGGCAATATACATTTGCGTGAACTCTATTATATTAAATAAATCTCTGTATTAAACTTATTTATCTAAATTGTAGAAAGATTTGATGCCATCGAATTTAGCAGTTTCAAATAATTCATCTTCAATACGTAATAATTGATTGTATTTAGCAATACGGTCAGTTCTTGATAATGAACCAGTTTTAATTTGGCCAGCGTTTGTAGCTACAGCGATATCAGAGATTGTAGTATCTTCTGTTTCACCTGAACGGTGAGAAACTACTGCAGTGTATCCAGCTTTTTGAGCCATTTCGATTGCTTCGAAAGTTTCAGTTAAAGTACCGATTTGGTTAACTTTGATTAAGATTGAGTTACCAATACCTTGTTCAATACCTCTAGAAAGGATTTCAGTGTTTGTTACGAATAAATCGTCACCTACTAATTGAACTTTATCACCGATACGGTCAGTTAATTGTTTCCAACCGTCCCAGTCATTTTCATCCATACCATCTTCGATAGTGATGATTGGGTATTTACCAATTAATTCTTCT
Source organism: Staphylococcus sp. GDY8P85P (assembly GCF_017892405.1). NCBI lineage: Bacteria > Bacillati > Bacillota > Bacilli > Caryophanales > Staphylococcaceae > Staphylococcus > Staphylococcus sp. GDY8P85P. Next base: position 16,528 of record NZ_JAESLA010000022.1, read on the forward strand.
AAGTAGTCAACTTGTTCAGCTGCACTACGTTTCGCACCATGTTCACCTTCGAATTTAGTGTAGTCATATACACCGTTTTCGTAGAATTCAGATGATGCACAGTCAAATCCTAAGAATACATCTTCGCCTGGTTTGTAACCTGCTTTTTCGATTGCTTTGATGATTGTTTCTACAGCATCTTCAGTACCTTCAAATTTAGGAGCGAAACCACCTTCGTCACCTACTGCAGTTTCTAAACCACGTTCACTTAAGATTGATTTTAAGTTATGGAAGATTTCAGCACCCCAACGTAATGCTTCTTTAAATGATTCAGCACCTGTTGGTAAAATCATGAATTCTTGGAATGCGATTGGTGCATCTGAGTGAGAACCACCGTTTACGATGTTCATCATTGGCACTGGTAGTTGTTTACCATTGAAGCCACCTAAATATTTGTATAAAGGTTGACCTAATAAGTCTGCTGCTGCACGTGCAACTGCGATAGACACGCCTAAAATAGCGTTAGCGCCTAATTTACCTTTGTTAGGTGTACCATCTAATTGAATCATCATTTTATCGATAGATACTTGATCTAATACTGAAAATTCACCTTCAACGATTTCTGGTGCGATAATTTCGTTAACGTTTTCAACTGCTTTAGTAACACCTTTACCGCTATAACGTGATTTGTCTCCATCACGTAATTCAACTGCTTCGTGTTCACCTGTAGAAGCACCTGATGGTACTAATGCACGACCGAAAGCACCGCTTTCAGTTAACACTTCAACTTCAACTGTTGGGTTACCACGTGAGTCTAAGACTTCGCGAGCATAAACATCTGTAATAATTGGCATGTGAAAAATCTCCTTTAATTTAGATTCTAAAGCTATTATAGCTTGATTTAATCTTTAAATAAAATATTTATATCAGATAAGGACTGAATCCCTAAGTTTTAGTGATTATATTAGGGATTACAATATCCTTATACTTTAAAAACGCAACTTCATTTAGTGCTTAATAAGTGATTCACCAGTCATATCTGATGGTTGATCAACATTTAATAAGTCTAATAATGTTGGTGCTAAATCACCTAGACGACCAGTTTCACGTAATGTAACGCCTTCTTTAGTTACAATAACAGGAACTGGGTTTGTCGTATGTGTTGTCATTGGTTGATCATCGTCAGTTAACACTTGATCAGAGTTACCATGGTCAGCAGTAATAATTGCATAACCATTCATATCTAAAATTTTGTCGACAACTTCACCTAAACATTCATCCACTGCTTCGATTGCTTTAATCGTTGGTTCTAACATACCACTATGTCCAACCATATCAGGGTTAGCAAAGTTTAAAATGATTAAATCTAAATCACCTTTGTCTAACTCTTCTAATAATGCATCTTTAACTTCATATGCACTCATTTCAGGTTTTAGGTCGTAAGTTGCAACTTTTGGTGAATCAATCAGACGACGACGTTCACCTTCAAATTCTTCATTACGTCCACCACTCATAAAGTATGTTACGTGTGGATATTTTTCTGTTTCAGCAATACGTAATTGTTTCAAGTTGTTATTTTGAGCAACTTCACCAATTGTATTCGTTAAATCAACTTTTTCGAAGACAATTTCAGCATCTACATTGTCATTGTATTTAGTAAATGTTGCATAGTATAAGTCATTAACTTGTTCTACTTTGAAACCATCAAAGGCTTTGTTAGTAAATACTTCTGATAATTGTGCTGCTCTGTCAGGACGGAAGTTGAAGAAGATAACTGCATCTCCATCGTTCACGCCATCATTTTGACCTTCAACAATAAATGGTTCAACAAACTCATCCGTTAAGTCGTTAGCGTAGTTAGCTTCAACACCTTCTTTAGCTGATACATAAGAAGGACCTTCAAAGTTACGAATCGCATTATATGCTTTTTGTTCACGGTCCCAACGTTTGTCACGGTCCATTGCATAATAACGACCAGAAATAGATGCAAATTGACCTACACCTAATGCTTTAAATTTAGCTTCTGTGTCTTCAATGTATTTAAGTGCTGATTTTTGATCTACGTCACGACCATCTAAGAATGCATGTACATAAACTTTATCTAAACCTTTTTGTTTAGCTAATTCTAATAATGCAAATAGATGTTGGTAGTGACTGTGTACACCACCATCAGATAATAATCCAAAGACATGTAATGCAGAATTGTGGTCTTTAACATGTTGTGCAGCATTATTTAATACATCATTTTCAAAGAAATCACCATCAGCGATTGATTTATTGATACGTGTCAAACTTTGATAAACGATACGTCCTGCACCAATGTTCATATGACCAACTTCTGAGTTACCCATTTGACCTTCAGGAAGACCTACGTCTAAACCACTCGCTTCAATTTGAGTAGTAGGATATTTACTGTAATAACGATCAAAATTAGGTTTGTTCGCTTGTTTCACAGCATTACCATGTTCACTCTCACGATTAGCGAAACCATCTAAAATGATTAGAGCTGTTGGTTGTTTAGCCATAATTATTTTGCACCTTCTAACAATTGTACGAAATCTTCAACTTTTAATGATGCGCCACCTACTAATGCACCATCAATGTCAGATTGAGCCATATATTCTTTGACGTTGTTAGGTTTAACACTACCACCATATTGAATACGTGTTGCATCAGCAACGTCTTGGCTTGCTACTTTAGCTACTGTTTTACGAACGTGTGCACACATTTCGTTTGCATCGTCAGAAGTAGCTGATTTACCAGTACCGATTGCCCAAATTGGTTCGTATGCGATAACAACTTCTTTAAGTTGTTCTTCTGATAAACCTTCTAGTGCTTTTTCAACTTGGTTACTAACGATTTCATTAGCTTTACCATTTTCGCGTTCTTCATCTGTTTCACCAACACAAATGATTGGTGTCATACCATGATTAAATACAGCATGTGCTTTTTTATTCACATCTTCATCTGTTTCATGGAATAATTCACGACGCTCTGAATGTCCGATAACTACGTATTTAACACCTAAGTCAGCTAATGCTACTGGAGATGTTTCTCCTGTGAATGCACCATTATCTTCAAAATAAGTGTTTTGAGCACCAATTTTTAATCCTTTTGCTTTGCCATCATTTACTAATGAAATTAGTGCATCTAATTGGATTGTTGGTGCACAAATTACTGATTCAACTTCTTTTTCATCAGGTAATGTTGGTAAGTTATTAACGAAGTCTTTAGCTTCTTTAACTGTTTTGTTCATTTTCCAGTTACCAGCTATGATTGGTTTTCTCATTGATTACACTCCTATATATTTAAATTGTAATTTTAGCGTTAAATATCTTTTAAAGACGTAACGTCTCATGCTTTATGCATTTTCCCTAGAAAATGTTTAGAAAAACGTAGACATTTTCATAAGTCGATTATTTGTTATTAATCGCTTTAATGCCTGGTAATTCAATACCTTCTAAATATTCTAATGATGCACCGCCACCAGTAGAAATATGTGTGAAGTCATCTTCAAAACCTAAAGAAATTGCAGCTGCTGCTGAGTCACCACCACCGATAATAGTAGTAGCTTCTTTTAAGTTAGCAATGGCTTTACATACACCGATTGTACCTTGAGCAAAATTACTGAATTCAAATACACCCATAGGTCCGTTCCAAACGACTGTGTGTGCACCCTCTAATTCTTTAGAGAATAACTCAACAGTTTTAGGTCCAACGTCCATTGCTTCTTGATCTGAAGGGATGTTGTCTATTGATACTTCAGTGATTTCAGCATCATTAGAGAATTCTTTTGCCACTTTTGCATCTACTGGTAAAACGATTTGATCGCCGTTACTTTCAAGTAATGCTTTAGCAAAGTCGATTTTATCTTCTTCTAATAATGATAAGCCGATTTCTTTACCTTGCGCTTTTAAGAAAGTATACGCCATTCCGCCACCGATAAGAATTTTATCAGCAATATTTACTAAGTTTTTGATGACACCGATTTTGTCAGATACTTTAGCGCCACCTAAGATAGCAACTACTGGTTTGTGTGGGTCGTTGACAACACCACCGATAAATTTAATTTCTTTTTCCATTAAGTAACCAGCTGCAGTTTCTAAATGTGTAGAAATACCAACATTAGATGCGTGTTCACGGTGTGCTGTACCGAAAGCATCATTGACAAATACATCACCTAATGAAGCCCAATATTTACCTAATTCAGGATCGTTTTTAGATTCTTTTTTACCATCTAAATCTTCAAAGCGTGTATTTTCAACTAATAATACATCGCCTTCTTTTAAGTTTTTGATAGCAGTTTCTAATTTTTCACCACGTGTTTCAGGTACGAAAGTGACTTCTTTACCTAACTTTTCTGATAAAGCATCAGCAACAGGTTTTAAAGTTAAACCTTCTTTATCACTTTCTTGTTTAACTTTTCCTAAGTGAGAAAATAGAACTAATTTACCACCTTGTTCGATGATATATTTAATTGTTGGTAAAGCCTGAACAATACGGTTATCATTTGTGATTTTACCGTCTTTTAAAGGTACATTGAAATCAGCACGTTCAAGAACAACTTTCCCTTTTAATTCTAAATCAGAAACAATTTTTTTTGCCATTATAATTTCCTCCTCTAAATAGGAATTACTAATATAAAAATAAGCGGAGAAGCGTTAGTGCTCCCCGCTTACTCATAAGCTAACTTATTTCAATAATTTGTACAAGTGTACTTTGAATCGTACATCTATACTGAGCACAAGTTTATTTAACTATGCTTCTAAATTATTTAGATAATTCTGCTAAATATTCTAAAGTACGAACTAATTGAGCAGTGTAAGACATTTCATTGTCATACCAAGCTGCAACTTTAACTAATTGACGGTCACCAACAGACATTACACGAGTTTGAGTAGCATCGAATAATGAACCGTAAGTCATACCAACTACGTCTGAAGAAACGATTTCGTCTTCAGTGTAACCGAATGATTCGTTTGAAGCGTTTTTCATTGCTTTGTTAACGTCTTCAACAGTAACGTCTTTTTCTAATACAACTGTTACTTCAGTTAATGAACCTGTAGCAACTGGTACACGTTGAGCACCACCGTCTAATTTACCATCGATTTCAGGAATAACTTTACCGATAGCTTTTGCAGCACCTGTTGAGTTTGGTACGATGTTTTGAGCTGCTGCACGCGCACGACGTTTGTCGCCTTTTTTATGTGGACCATCTTGAGTCATTTGGTCACCAGTGTATGCGTGAATAGTTGTCATTAAACCTTCAACTAAACCAAATTCGTCACTTAACACTTTAGCAACTGGTGCTAATGAGTTAGTAGTACATGATGCACCTGAAACAACTGTTTCTGAACCATCTAGGTCATTGTGGTTAGTGTTGAATACGATTGTTTTAACGTCACCTTTAGCTGGTGCAGAGATTAATACTTTTTTAGCACCTGCATTGATGTGTGCTTCTGCTTTTTCTTTATCTGTATAGAAACCAGTACATTCTAATACTACGTCGATATCTAAATCGCCCCAAGGTAATTTGCTTGCATCTGGTTCTTCGTATGATTTAACTTCTTTACCATTTACGCGGAAACCACCATCAATAACTTCAACTTCTCCTGTGAAACGACCTTGCATAGTGTCATATTTTAATAAATGAGCTAACATTTCGTCGTCTGTTAAGTCGTTTACTGCAACTACTTCAATACCTTCTACGTCTTGAATTCTTCTAAATGCTAAACGACCAATTCTACCAAAACCATTAATTGCTACTTTTACTGCCATTATAATGGCCTCCTTTAAAATGATATTTAAAAAGCTATTAACTTTTTATTACTTATTTAATATTACTTTTGCTGCTGCTTCATCAGTAATTAATACTGTATTCTTAGGGGCAATACTTAAGTAAGCTTTAATTGCTTCTCCTTTAGATTGACCTCCGGCAACAGCGAATATAAAATCTTTGGTTTCTAAATCTTCAAGTTGTAGTCCTATCGTCTTTACTTTATAGACTACGTTGCCTTGAGCATCAAAATAGTAACCGAAAGCTTCTGCAACGGCTTGGTGATGTTGAAGGCTTTCAATCACTTCATCTGACGATTGTCTACGATGCGCCATCTTCAGCGCATCACCAATACCGTGGATTGTTATATTTGCTTGTTTGATTTTATCTAATGTATGAACCACAGAAGGTTCCATTAGAAGTGTATTATACGTTGATTCACTTACATTATCTGGTACGTAAAGCGTTGTATAATACCCACCTGTTTGTTGCGCCATGCTCGCTGAAATCGTGTTAGCTTGGTAGATAACATTTTCGCCAAGGCCACCACGCGCTGGAACAAAAAATACATTAAATGGTAAAAGATGCATCGCACGGCTAACATTTGCCATCGTCGAACCACCTGTTACTGAAACAATCGCATCTTCATATAGGATGCTTTCAAGTAATTGACCAGCTTGTCTCCCCATTTCTGATTTTACGTTCTCGTGAGCATCTGCATCACCAGGTATAACATGAACTTCTTTAATACCGAAAGTGGTCTTAATTTGTTCAGCTAATTGATTATCATCAGTATAAATATTGAAATATTCGTTAAGCTGATTTAAAACAGATCTACCTTCTTCAGTGATTTCCATTCCAGTTGATTTAACTTGGATTAAATCTTGTTTCTTCAACATATCTGTTTCAGACCTTAAGACACGTTCAGTAATATCCATATGTTCACTTAAACTTCTTCTACCTACTGGTTGATTATTTGAGATAGTAGTTAAGATAGAAAAGCGTCGATACATTTTATCCACGAGATCAGGTATCAACTTCTGTTGAATTTTAATCAAGTCTTTCACTACTACCTTCCTCCTTTATGTCTAAAAGGTAACCAATAGTATAAAAGTGGTTTGACTATTTGTGTCCCGCCTGGGACAAAATCTAACCTCTTTACACTTGCAATAGTACTATTGTGTTGATGAAAATGCAAGAGAAAAACTCTAATATTTAAAATTATCTGTAAAATTTCCCAAATTAAGTAGAATAAACCTACTATATACATAATAAAAAGTATTATTTATCTCTTATTTTATAGTATTACCCTCAAAGTTTAATAATTATTCTTTTGCAAAATACTTTCCTATGCAAGTTGTTCTCATTTACAATAGAAGCACTTCATTTAAAGGAGGAGAAAAAAATGGCTCGCGAAGAGGATAATCATGTTGAGGTTATTGATCCAAATGATCGAAGATATAAAGATGATGACTATTTTAATCATTCGCAGCCTACTGATCGAGCGCATTATTCCGTTAGGTATCGGTATGGTTGTGGTTGCCCGTTTGGTTGCCTTTCTTCAATCTTTATTTCTATTTTACTTTCTATCATTTTTACTTTTTTATTGAATTGGGTGTTTTAAAGAGAAGGAGCTCGGTAATGATGTCGTATTGGTACAAATTCATTCTAGCGCTTTGTCATCATACTATTGATGACTAAACTAAGAAAAGCAGCCTCATGAGAAATCTCATAAGACTGCTATCATCACTTGCATTCCCTTTAACCATCGATGTTTAACGTTAATTCATTGCTAGTTAATGGGTTTAAATCATACTAATATTACAGGTCTTAATCAAGACCCATGATGCTACTAATTATTATTAGATGATTGTTGGTTTGATTGGCTTTGTGTAGACGTAGCATTTCGTTGTGTCGTTTGTCTTGAAGTTGATTGCTGCGTAGATGGTTGCGTTGTTGAACGTTGTTGTGTTTGCGGTGATTGTTGTGTTCTAGTTTGTGTGCTTGATTGAGTACGATTTGGTTTATTCGTATTTGACTCATTCGTATTTCTATTGTTGTTGCGATTGCTATTATTTTCTTGTGTTGCCTGTTCTTTTGTACGGCTTTCTTCAGTAGTAGCCTCTTCTTTAGTTGTTTTCTCTTGAGTTTTTTCTTCTTTAGTATCTTGTTTTGTACGTTGTTTCTCTTCAGTTGATGGTTGTTTAGTTCTTTCTTGTGTTGAAGGCGTTGCTTGCTGAGTCTGACGTTGTTGAGTTTGAGGTGTTTGTTGCGTAACAGTTTCCTGCGTCACATTCGAACGTTCTTCACTCGATTTTTTGTCATTCTCTTCTTTATCTTTTTTATCTTTCTTGTCTTTTTTCTCTTCAGTTGATTGATTATTTAAGCGTTCACTTGATCGGTTAGAATGATCAACAAATGCGTAAATCGCAAAAGCCAAGCCACTTAATAATAATAAGACTATAATCGTGCTAATCAGTTTCGAAATGCCACTCATTTTTTTCTTTTCCGGTTCACCAAAGTCATCTCTATTTCTATTGTTCTTAGACATAAGTTACCTCACTTTAATATATTCAATTTGTTTAGTCCCTATATGTAGCAAATTATTTTACAGTCATTCACACGAAAATGATATAAAAAGGATTAAGACATAAATTAAATTGATACATAATTACTTATATATGATAACATCATAAGTAATTACAAACATCAATTATGCAAATATAATTTAATTATAATTCGAGAGCGTGAGATAAATGAAGAAAATTGTTTCTGATGATATCTTTGAAGAAGACAAAGCACCTAAACGTGGATTAAAGTCAATGATGTTAAATAATGATAATTATGATGATAGCAACACGTCTCGGCTTGACCTCTTGCTATTATCAATCATTTTCATTCCTTTAATCATATTATTCTTAATCTACATTAATTAGTACTATAATAGATATACAAAAAGCCCATACGATGCTCGCATGGGCTTCTACTAAAGGGAGTCAAAATTGACCTTCGTTTATTTTGCGTAGTCTATGGGGTATACTCAATTTACTCAAAGCTATTGAAATCTACTATATCGAAGGTACAAATTTATTATAACTTAACCTTCGTAAAATTAAATCCTGTTTACAGCATAGTAAATGACATATTATTGACTAATCGTTGTACATTTTTTGAACAACGATCGTTGAACGACAATCGTAGAACGTCTTTTCAAATACAATAAATTAATAGAGGTGTAAATATGAAGCAATTCTTAATAACTGGCGGAACTGGAATGGTAGGCAGTCAATTAGTAAACGAGTTAAAGCATCGCGATGTACACATTACAATATTAACTCGTAGCGATAAGCAAAGTGATGATCCTAAAATTTCATATATTAATTGGTCAAAAGACGGTTGGACATCTCAAGTTCCAGATATAGATGTAGTTATCAATTTAGCTGGTGCAACTTTAAATAAACGTTGGACACCATCATACAAACAATCAATCATGACTAGCCGTATTGAATCAACACAAGCACTCGTTGATTTATTCAGCAATCGCGACCATAAACCTGAAGTCCTCTTCAATGCGAGTGCGATGGGCTATTATCCACCAAGTTTATATCAAACGTATACTGAAAAATATCAAACACTTCCCTTCGACTTTTTATCTGATGTCGTTTATCAGTGGGAACGTTTTGCCAAACGTTTTGAATCATTTGGTACACGTGTCGTACTAGGAAGATTCAGCATGATTTTATCTGATGATGGTGGCGCATTACAAACGATGAAACTACCTTATAAATTTTTTGTAGGGGGCAAATTAGGTTCTGGATTCCAATGGTATTCTTGGATTCATATTAATGATTTAGTACGTGCAATTCTATTTACCATCGACCATCCTAAAGCCCAAGGTCCTTTTAATATGGCTGCACCTATGGCTGAACGTCAAAATCTATTCGGATATACACTTGCACGTGTCATGCACCGCCCTCATGAAACATGGGTTCCATCGTTCTTGATGCGAATCGCACTTGGTGAAATGTCTACAGTTGTCTTAGATACGCAAAAGGTATTACCAAACAAATTGGATGCACTTGGCTTTACATTTAATTATCCTAACTTAAAAATTGCTTTCGAAGATTTAATCGATGCATAGTTATTGGAGTTTTGAATCATGAACGACGAGAAATTAACGTATATTTTATTAATCATCGCTAGTCTATTTCTGATACTAAATGGCATTTTTGCCTTCGAACATCATTTTGTAATTATATTAATGTCAATTTTCTTCATATTCATTGGTGCTATTTTACTTGTGATTTCGATTCGATTTCTCCTAAAAAGCACTTCAAAAAAATCATAAAAAAATGGGAGTGGGACAGAATTCTTTTTAAATTCGTTGTCCCACCCCCGCAAGGGTGACTAGAACTGAGAAAAGCTTGAATTAAGCGCCTTCTCAGTTCAGTCAGCTACTGCGAATTTGCAAAATAGCTTCATTATATAATTTTTGTCCCGGACTCATTTTTCATGATAATTTAACATTAATGATTAATCTTCAGGTTGCATAACATTATCGATCAAGCCATATGCTTTAGCTTCATCAGCTGTTAAGAAGTTATCGCGGTCCGTATCTTTTTGTATTTTTTCAATACTTTGACCTGTACGTTCAGCTAAAATTTTATTTAATTTTTCACGTGTTTTTAAAATGTGGTTAGCAGCGATTTCGATTTCAGTTGCTTGTCCTTGTGCACCACCTAATGGTTGGTGAATCATAACTTCCGCATTTGGTAATGCGAAACGTTTACCTTTTGCACCAGCAGCTAATAAGAATGAACCCATTGATGCAGCCATACCGATACAAATAGTTTGTACATCTGGTTTAATGTGTTGGATTGTATCATAAATAGCAAAACCAGCAGTGACACTACCACCTGGTGAATTAATATATAAGTAGATATCTTTCTCAGAATCTTGCGCTTGTAAGAATAATAATTGTGAAACAATTGAATTTGCTACGTTATCATCAATTGCAGAACCTAACATAATAATACGGTCTTTTAATAGACGAGAATAAATATCGTATGCACGTTCACCGCGATTTGTTGTTTCAATTACTGTAGGAATTAAATTCATTTATATTTCCTCCTTATGATTAACTGTTATTTAGTATTCTACACGAAAAGTCAAAAATGGTCAAAATTTAAACTCATATAGCACAAAGAAAATTTGACCTTATTTTATTATATTTTGTACACTATAAACATACATTCAGATTGTACTTTTAAATTGATCAATAGTACAGAATTTTGTCTTTGTTACTTTATATCTCCTCGTAGTGTAACGGATAGCACGTAAGATTCCGGTTCTTAAAATAGAGGTTCGACTCCTCTCGAGGGGGCTAATAGTTTTAAATTGCATATATTTTTTACATTATGGGAGTGGGACAGAATGCTTTTGAAATTCGTCGTCCGCTCCCAGCTTGCTTTGTTTGTAGCATTTCTTAGTAAAATGATCTTTGCTGGGGCCCCGCCGAACGCAAGGATGACTAAATCTGAGAAAAGCTTGATTTAAGTGCCTTCTCAGTTTAGTCCGCTACTGCGAATTTGCAAAATAGTATCACTATATTATTGATGTCCCAGGCTCTTTTTAGTTTGCCAGTCATTAAACGATTATAGAATACTAAATGCCATAAACGTGTTAAGAACCTAATCTCTTACAAAAAAACTCGCCACTATGTGACGAGTTCATACCTATAATTCAATTTTTTCGCCACTTCGAATTTTATCTGCAAGTTCATTTAGCTTTCTTAAGCGGTGATTTACTCCAGATTTTGATATAGCACCAGTTGAAACCATTTCTCCTAGTTCTTTTAAGGAGATTTCTTGATGCTCGACTCGAAGTTTTGCAATTTCTCTTAAGCGATCTGGTAAATTATCTAGTCCAATTTCTTGATCAATTAATTGAATGCTTTCCACTTGTTTCATAGCGGCACTTACCGTCTTATTAAGATTTGCAGTTTCACAATTCACTAAACGATTCACTGAATTCCTCATATCCCTAACAATTCGCACATCTTCAAACTTCAATAATGCTTGATATCCACCTATTAAACTAAGAAAATCAGATATTTTTTCGGCTTCTTTTAAATAAGCGATGCTACCCTTTTTGCGTTCTAAGTGTTTAGCATTTAAGCCATAGCTATTCATTAACTTAGTTAAACCTTCAGAATGATTCTCATATTGAGAGAATATTTCTAAATGATAGGATGATGTTTCAGGATTATTTACAGATCCTCCAGCTAAAAATGCGCCTCTCAAATAACTTCTACGCATTTCATCATCTTTAATCATGCTAGCATCAATATCATGAACAAAAATACCATTTTTTAAAATACCTAGTTCGTCCAGAATTTCTTTCGCACGTACTTTTGTACGACAAATATAAATATTATTTTTCTTTAATTTCATTTTTTTACGCACAAGAATTTCAACTTCTACATTAAAAATGCGTTTAATTAATGAATAAATTCTTCTAGCAGTCGTAGCATTTTCTGTTTGAACATTAATTACGAATTGTTGATTAGATAGGCTAAGTGCACCGTTCATACGAATTAATGCGCTAAGCTCTGCTTTAGCATTGCTTTCATCAACTTCAATGCGTGTTAATTCATTTTTCATATCTGACGCAAAACTCATCACATTTCCCCCTCTAATCAAATTTATATATACATGTAATTAACATCCTATATTGTTACACGTTATTCTACGCATACATGAATACACATATGCTCTTTATCATACCATAGTTATACTGCCGATTAGAAGTGTTATTTTTTCGGTCTAAATTGAATCGTACTTGTCAATTCAAGGGCTAAATCATAGATTAATTTCGCTAAAACTTTCGTATTATGACGCACTAAATAGTCATCTAAAATTTCAACTAAATTCGATGACGTAATGATCTTAATGTTATGATCCGTTATTTTATGTTCATCCATAACAACTGGTTTGGCATTACGCTCTTTATAACGTTTTAAAACATTATCATCGTATTTATCATTACTACAAATGACATAATCGATAAAGTCACTGCCAGCATGATTATGTATCGCTTGAATATGATCCATAACATCGTAATTCGACGTTTCTCCAGGTTGAGTCATAACATTAGATATATATAATTTAGGCGCATTTGAGCGTAAGATAGCGTCCGACATACCTTTAACACATAAGTTCGAAATCACACTAGTATATAACGAACCAGGTCCGAGTACGATTAAATCTGCATCTTCTAGTGCGTCAATCGCTTCTTCCATAGGCTCAACGTTCTCAGGCTCTAAAAAGACACGCTCAATACGTTTGTTTTTCTTTGGTATTTGAGATTCGCCGCGTACAATTTCTCCATCTTCTAACACTGCATTTAACATCACATTCGTGTTAGTAGATGGAATCACTTTGCCTTTAATATTTAATATTTTACTTAATTCTTTTACCGCATGACCAAAGTCATTCTTGATATTGGTTAAAGCTGCTAATAATAAATTGCCAAGTGAATGTCCTTCAATTTGATTCTCTTTAAAACGATATTGAAACAACTCTTCTATGACTGGTTCTGCATCACTTAATGCTGCAATAACATTTCTAATATCGCCTGGTGCCGGTATATCCATTTCACTACGGATTTTACCAGTACTACCACCGTCATCCGCTACAGTAACGATGGCTGTAATATCGATGGGGTACTCTCTTAATCCCCTTGCTAATACTGATAGACCTGTTCCACCGCCTATAAGTACAATCTTTAATTGTTTCATTTTTTCACGCCACTTTCGATATGTGCATCTCTATGATGAACATAAACATTATAATCAAATATGTCTGTTAATTCTTCACTAATACGTTTAGCTAACGCAACAGATCGGTGTTGACCTCCTGTACAACCTATTGCAATCACTAATTGAGATTTACCCTCTTTTTTGTAACCTGGTATCATAAATTTCAATAAATCCATTAATTTTTCGAAAAATATTTCAGTTTCTTTCCATTTCATAACATAATGATAAACGGGTTCGTCTTCTCCCGTCATCGGTCTTAAGTCTTCAACATAATAAGGATTTGGAAGGAAACGAACATCGAACACTAAATCTGCATCTTTTTGTATGCCATGTTTAAATCCGAAACTTGAAACATTAATACTAAATGATTTAAAATTGTCATCTTGGAATTTTTCTTTAACCTTTGTTTTAAGCTCTTTCGTCTTCAATTGTGTTGTATCTACGATGTAATTAGCAATTGAGCGAATATTACTAAGCAATTGCTTTTCTTCTAAAATTGAATCTATTAATGACATTTGACCATTTTCATTCAAAGGATGTGCACGTCTAGATTCTTTGTATCTCGAGATTAACTTTTCCGTTTCCGCTTCTAAAAACATGACATCTACAATAACATCATTTCTACTTTTAATTGCATCAATTTCTTCCACTAACGACTTGAATAATTCTTTCCCTCTTAAATCAATCGCGATTGCTACTTTTTGCAAAGAAGGATTTCCTTGTTCCATTAGTTCAACAAATTTGGGAAGTAATATCGGAGGTAAGTTATCAACACAGAAGTAACCAATATCTTCTAAACATTGGATAACTACGGATTTACCAGCACCTGATAGACCTGTTACTACTAATAGTTCACTTTTACTCATTTCATTTTCATTATGGTTCGTCATTTTGACACCGCCTAGTTCATCTTTTTAACGTCAATATACGTTCACAACTATAGTTAATTTACCTTCATAATATCATATGACCGACTTATCGTAACGATTAATGCGATATAAGTAGTTAGTAGTTTGCGCACCCATTAAAAAAGGCTAGAACCCATGTTTATATCACAATCAAATGTGATGACATGTTCTAGCCTTGCTTAATTATGCTTCTTCTTTATCTTTTAATTCTTCAATGTAATCAATAGCGCTCTGAGCTGCTATACTACCATCACCAGTTGCTGTTACAATTTGTCGTAAGCCTTTATCTCTTACATCTCCAGCAGCAAAAATACCTGGTACTGTAGTACTCATATTGTCTTCCGTTACAATATAGCCCATGTCGTTTGTAATTCCTAAATTAACAAATGGTGCTGTTAATGGTTTCATACCAATATAAATGAATACACCATCTGCATCTAACGTTTGTTCTGAGGCATCTTTAGTTGAAACAAGTGTTACAGAGCCTACTTTACCATCTTTTTCGTTAATAGATTTTAATGTGTGGCTCCAGATAAAATCAATTTTGTCGTTTTTGAATGCACGATCTTGTAAGATTTTCTGCGCTCTTAATTCATCTCTTCTGTGTACAATGGTAACTTTATCCGCGAATTTAGTAAGGAATGCTCCTTCTTCAACTGCAGAGTCACCGCCACCTATTACAAATAAGTTTTTATTTTTAAAGAAGGCGCCATCACACACTGCACAATAACTTACACCGCGTCCACCTAGTTCTTGTTCTCCAGGGACACCAATTTTTTTATATTCGGCACCTGTTGAAATAATCACAGCGCGTGCTGTTATTTCTTTATTACCTAGGTTAATTACTTTATAGTCACCTTTATCTTCAATAGATTTAATATCTCCATATTGATATTCGGCACCAAATTTTTTAGCGTGTTCAAACATTTTGGTAGATAAATCCGGACCTGTAATCATTTCAAATCCTGGGAAGTTCTCTACTTCTTCTGTGTTAGCCATTTGGCCACCAGGCATGCCTCGTTCAATCATTACTGTGCTTAAATTTGCACGTGATGCATAAACTGCTGCAGTCATACCAGCAGGTCCTGCGCCGATAATTGCAACATCATAATTTACTTCTGTCATTTCTATGCCTCCTACGTTTTTAATATCATGCGCATTATATATTATTATTTGAAATCTTTAAATTTATATGCTCAATAATTGATTAATCGCACTATCTAACTTGTAACGTGATACATTAAACAATGTCATGATTTTCTTTTTAGTTACATGACTATGATAATAACGATGATATAAATATGCATGTGCAGCTACATATCTATCAACTTCGCTTAAATCAACTTCATTCGCGATTAAACCTTCGCCTTTATCAATCCAACTTATAAATAATTCCGTATCCTTGTGTATTTCATTCATTTCATACAAACGTACTAAACCTTTATGAATGAAATCTAATTTGTTTAAATGTAAACCCTGAACTAAATACGTAAGGTAAAGTTTCTCATAATCATTCATTTTTTCTAAAATAGACCAAATCTCTTGTGTCATTAATATTTCTTTACCATTTAATTGATTTAATAAAAAGACACCATAAAGTCTATAATGACTATCATCATCTAATAACAATGGTAGTATCTTTTGATCAAAAGCTTGTTTACTCTCTTCTAGTACCCAAGGTGCATAACCAACATCTACTTTAGATATTTGAAGTAATTTATCCCAAAAGAATTGACTCTGTTCTTTATTTCCAAGGTAATAATAATTAAAACTCAATGCGTTAAACATTTGAATTGAAGCGAATTTCCCCTTTTTATATAGAGGTAATAATATTTGTTGAGACGCTTCATATTGTTTTAAATAACTTAGTACGATACCTAATTTAAAACTTTCATCATCGTTCATAGGCATAACTTTACTTAATATTTTAAGATATTTATGATATTTGTCTTTTTCATTGGTATTGTAAAGTAGCAATGTATAATGACATAACGCGTGTACATCTGAATTATCTTCTGATAGCAATGCTTCAAACATGTCTTTCGCAATATCATATTCGCTTAAATATAAATAGCACATGGCTAGTAAGTTGCGAATCACTCTATGCTCTTGAATAGTATCATCTTGATTCAATATATACGTACGTGCATCTTGCAATCGTCCTTGAGAAAATAAATATTGGAATAATAGTTGTGTAGCAAAAAGCTGTGCTTCGAGTTGAATTTTTTCTTCACTCATATATGACACTTCGAAGGTCTTTTCTAATTCTTCTCTGAAATCTTTATCATCTGTTAAAATCACATAATTAATACCAAACAAGAAGGCCTTGTTTGGCTCATTAAGGTCGATGTTTAATTGACTAAGCTCATAATAGCTATCTGCTACATTTTGCCCTTCAATAATACTGTCATAAAACAAATGCTCTGCTCGTCTACCTAAATGAAGTTTATTTAAGCAATGGGCATAATTTAACTTTATATCAAAATCTTGTGGTGACAAATCAAGCACTTTTTTATAGTATTCTGCTGCTTTATTAAAATCTTGTGTTTTATATTTTTGATCCGCCATTTTACGATAAAATGGTTCATCAAATTTCATTGAAATAATTTTATCATTGTTTTGCGCCATTCTTTGTCACCTCTCTTTATTTATAATGAATGTGCATAGGATTGCCATATGCAACGGCATCGTCTGGTATATCTTTCGACACAACTGTGCCGGCTTTCACAACCACATGATGACCGATATTTACACCTGGTAATATTGTCGAATTCGCGCCAATTAAAGTTTGATCACCTATTCTAACTGGACCATAGCGATATTCATCTACTAATACCTCATGCGTTAATATTGTAGTATTATAACCAATTACTGTATTATTGCCAATGGTTATAAGTTGGGGGTAAAACAAGTCTGGCATGACCTTATACGCTATAGCTGTATGTTGGCCAATTGACATGTTCAATAAATGGATGTATAGCCATCTTTTCCAACTTAAATTTGGTATAAAGCGACAAATTTCAATAATCATAGTATTCCTAAAAACTCTCGGGAAACGTACAAAACGATAAATTCGCCATAATGGATTAATCTTATGATGCCCCTCTTTCGTTAATCGTCTCATTATTTTACTTTACCCTTAGGACTAGGCCATGATAATGGGCCTGCCTCTTTATATAATGGTGGTTGATGTTTAATACGACGATAAATCATTAGCGCTAAACCAATCACAATCAAAATGACTGAAACAAGTTGGGCTACTCTAATGTTACTTGTTAACATCAAACTATCAGTTCTTAGACCCTCTACGAAGAAACGTCCAATGGAATACCAAATTAAATATAATGTGAATGTTTCACCCACACGTAAATGCTTTCTAATTGTAATTAAGATGATAAAGCCTAATACATCCCATATTGATTCGTATAAAAATGTGGGATGGTAGTACACGCCTTCTATATACATATTACGGATAATGAACTCTGGAATATGTAAGTTTTCAAGAAATGTTCTTTGAACTGGGCCGCCATGAGCTTCATGATTCATAAAGTTTCCCCAACGCCCAATTCCTTGAGCTAATATAATACTTGGTGCTACAATGTCACCTATTTGGAACGGATTAAGATTTTTTACTTTGCATACAATTATACCGGTAATAAATCCGCCTAGAAGACCACCATGTATTGCTATACCACCATGCCATATCATTGGAATTTCAATAGGGTTTTGCATGTAATATGGCCATTGAAAAATCACAAAATAAATTCGAGCAGTGATGAATCCAAAAATGGCACTATAAAAGATGACATCAACAAGCGTATCTTTATGTAGCCCAACATATTTCAAACTTTCTTGAGCTATAAAATATCCAATGAGAATACCTACAGCAATAATGATACCGTACCATTTTATTGAGAGTGGTCCTAAATTAAATGCAGTAGGGTCAATATAATTCAAATTTAAAAGCATGCTCTAGCTCTCCTTGCTTTGATGACCTTTTTTTAGGATTTCTTCATTTAATCGTTGGTTAAACTCTTCTGCAGTATTAATGCCCATTATATTCAGGCGATAGTTCATTGCTGCAACTTCTATAATAACTGCCACGTTTCGTCCTGGACGTACAGGAATCGTTTTTTTAGTGATTTCTGTATCAAGAATTTGTAATGTTTCTTCATTTAATCCAACTCGGTCATACAATTTATCTTTATCCCAATTTTCAAGGTTGATGTTCAAACGAATTTGTTTCTGTGTAAGGATAGAGCCTGCACCAAACAATGTCATAACATTGATGATACCAAGGCCTCTAATTTCGAGTAAGTGTTCAATCAATTTGGGTGGTGTGCCTATTAATTCATCTTTTGTTATTTCACGAATTTCGACATTATCGTCTGCTACAAGTCGGTGTCCTCGTTTCACTAATTCAAGTGCAGTCTCACTTTTACCTATACCAGAATCTCCAGTGATTAATACACCAACACCGTAAACATCGACCAATACACCATGTAATGATGTCGTCTTAGCTAATTCGTGTTCTAAGAACGTTGTTAATCGACTCATCAAACTTGTCGTTGCATCTTTGGATACAATCAGTGGTGTATCCATTTCTTGAGCTGCTTCTATCAACTCTTGTGGCGGTTCTAATCCTCTAGTCACTATGATTGCAGGTGTTTCGGGACGACATAATTTTCTCATTCGTCCGTGACGTTCCTCATCAGGTAATAAATTGTAAAATGATAATTCCGTTGTTCCTAATAGTTGGATACGATCTGCAGCATAATGTGAAAAATAGCCAGCCATTTCTAAACCCGGTCTTGATATATCTGTATTTTTAATCGGTTTATGTAATCCTTTTTCACCTGTAAATAATTCTAATTTAAGTAATTTGACTAATTTCTCTGTCGTTAACATGAGTTCACCTCAAAATTTTCACTTGAATTCATTCATCTATTATCATATCAAAAATTAAGAGAAGATTAATATAAAAAAGAAGAATTCCTAATATATTTGTTTCGTTCACATTTTACAACACACTCAAATGAAAAGGGAGTGGGAGAGAATTCTTAATAAATTCGTTATCCCACCCCCGCAAGGGTGACTAGAACTGAGAAAAGCTTGAATTAAGCGTCTTCTCAGTTCAGTCAGCTACTGCGAATTTGCAAAATAGCTTCATTATATTATTTTTGTTCCGGACTCTATATGAGTCTCGAGTGTCAGGAAAACTTAATTTGTAAGTTTTATGATTTAATGTCCCGTTCCAAGCCTACTTAGCTTGTAGATTTTGTAGTTAAAATTTAATAACTAGACCACCTTGTGCATTATTAATCATTCTTCGTCTTTATAGTTTCCTGACGCTAGGTTTAGTTATTCAACTTTATCGCGTTCGAGTACTGTTTTTAAATATTTACCTGTGTATGACGATGGTACATTAGCGATGTATTCAGGCGTACCTGTGGCAACAAGTGTACCCCCACCATCGCCACCTTCAGGTCCTAAATCGATAATGTGATCTGCTGTTTTGATGACATCTAAATTATGTTCAATGATGACAACTGTATCACCATTTTCAACTAGTCGATTCAATACTTTTAGCAATCGGCTAATATCATCAACGTGTAGACCCGTCGTCGGCTCATCTAGAATGTAGATAGAACGTCCAGTTGAACGTTTGTGCAATTCTGATGCTAATTTAACACGTTGTGCTTCCCCACCTGATAAAGTTGTAGCTTGTTGGCCGAGCGTGATATAACCTAAGCCAACGTCCACAAGTGTTTGTAATTTACGGTGTATTTTTGGGATATTTTCAAAGAAATATGCAGCTTCTTCCACCGTCATTTCAAGTACTTCGGCAATATTTTTACCTTTATACGTTACTTCTAATGTTTCACGGTTGTACCGTTTACCATCGCACACTTCACAAGGGACATACACATCAGGTAAAAAGTGCATCTCAATTTTGATAATACCATCGCCTTTACAAGCTTCACAACGTCCACCTTTAACATTAAAACTGAAGCGTCCTTTTTGATAACCACGAATTTTAGCTTCGTTAGTTTGAGCGAATACATCGCGAATATCATCAAATACGCCAGTATAAGTAGCTGGGTTAGAACGTGGTGTTCTACCAATTGGTGATTGGTCAATATCTATAATTTTATCTAACTGGTCAATGCCTTCAATACTATCATATGCACCTGGTTTAACTTTAGATTTATTTATTTTTTGAGCTAAAGATTTATATAATACTTCGTTAACTAATGAACTTTTGCCGGAACCTGATACACCAGTCACAACGGTCATTACAGATAACGGAATATCAACGTCCACACCTTTTAAATTGTTACTTCTTGCACCTTTAATACTGATTTTGCGATCTGTCACTTCTCGACGATGTTCAGGGACATCAATACGTTTCTTACCGCTTAAATATTGACCTGTTAAAGATTTTTTGTCTTTCATCACTTTGCTTGGTGTACCACTAGAAACAATTTCTCCACCGTGATTCCCCGCACCAGGACCGACATCTACAAGGTAGTCAGCAGCACGCATCGTGTCATCATCGTGTTCAACAACTATAAGTGTGTTACCTAAATCACGCATTTCTTTCAGTGTACTTATTAATCGGTCATTATCACGTTGATGTAGACCAATAGATGGCTCATCAAGCACATATAGCACACCTGTTAAGCGTGAACCTATTTGTGTAGCTAATCGAATTCGTTGTGCTTCACCACCAGAAAGTGTACCTGATGCACGATTAAGTGTTAAATACTCTAATCCAACATTATTTAAAAATGATAATCTTGAAATAATTTCTTTTAATATTTGATTTGCAATTGCACTATCTTGTTCGGATAGTTCAATATTTTCGTAGTAATTTAATGCATTTTTAATAGAATATTCCACTACTTCACCAATGTTATATCCACCAACGTAAACAGATAGTGCTTCTTTGCTTAGGCGTTTACCATGACATGTTTCACAAGGCAATTCTGTCATATATTTACTCATCATTTCACGTGTATATTCTGATGGTGATTCATGATAGCGACGGTCAATGTTGGCAACAACACCTTCGAACTTCATTCTTCGATGACGTGTACCTCCATTTCGACTGTGGAAAGAAAAATCAATTTCTTTATCTCCTGAACCATGCATTAATATATTTTTCTGTCTGTCAGTTAATTTTTTATAAGGTTTATCCATATTTATTTTATAAACGTCGCATACGCGTTTTAATAATGTTGGATAAAAATCAGAACTTGTTGGTTCCCAAGGTTCAATAGCACCTTCATTCAAAGTTTTGTTGGGGTCTGGTACCACTAAATCAAGATCGACAGTAAGTTTTTGGCCTAGACCGTCACAAGTTGGACATGCCCCAAACGGACTATTAAAACTAAACATTCTAGGTTCTAATTCACCGATAGAGAATCCGCAAATTGGACAAGCGTGATTTTCAGAGAATTTAAGATCTTCGCCATCGATCACATCGACAGTAATATTACCTTCCGCTAATTCTAAACCTGTTTCTATTGAATCTGCTAAACGTGTTTCAATGCCTGATTTTACGACTAATCTATCTACAACTACCTCGATAGTATGATTTTTATTTTTATCTAATTCTGGCACTTCATTAACATCAACAATTTCGCCATCGACTCTCAGACGGACATAGCCCTTTTTACCAATATCTGAGATAAGTTTCTCATGGCTACCCTTTCTATGAGATACAATGGGTGCTAAAATTTGAATTTTAGTACGTTCCTCAAGCTCAAGTATACGGTCAACCATTTGTTGAACGGTTTGCGATTCAATTTCAATATTATGATTTGGACAATATGGCTTGCCTATTCGTGCGTAAAGTAGACGTATATAATCATAAATTTCAGTTACAGTCGCTACAGTAGAGCGAGGGTTTTTACTTGTCGTTTTTTGATCAATTGAAATTGCTGGAGACAATCCTTCGATTGTATCCACATCTGGTTTATCCATTTGACCCAAAAATTGGCGCGCATATGCACTTAATGATTCGACGTATCGTCTTTGACCTTCAGCATAAATCGTGTCAAAGGCTAAAGATGATTTACCTGATCCTGATAATCCTGTCATAACAATAAGTTTATTTTTAGGAAGTTCTATATCTACATCTTTTAAATTATGTGCGCGTGCGCCTTTTACTACAATACTTGGTCCCTTCATTTAACTGTCACCCTTCTGCTTTTAATTCAAATAACATATCTCTTAATTCCGTTGCTCTTTCGAAGTCTAAATCTTTAGCTGCTTTTTTCATTTCTTTTTCTATATTCTCAATCGTTTTTTGTCTTTCTTTTTTAGTCATTTTCTTAGGTAGTTCAGTTTGTTGTTTGTCATTTGTTTCATCATTATCTACGGTAGCACTAATAACATCATGAATCTTCTTGTTAATTGTTTTTGGCGTGATACCATATTTTTCATTATGTGCCATTTGTATATCACGACGTCTTTGTGTTTCATCAAGTGCATATTGCATTGAGTCGGTGATTTTATCAGCATACATGATAACTTCACCTTTCTCATTACGCGCCGCACGACCAATGGTTTGAATTAATGAACGGTTTGAACGTAGGAAACCTTCTTTATCCGCATCTAAAATGACTACTAATGAAACTTCAGGTATATCGATACCTTCCCTTAGTAAGTTGATCCCTACAACAACATCATATGTTCCCATTCTTAAGTCACGAATGATTTCAATACGCTCTAACGTTTTAATTTCTGAGTGCAGGTAATTCACTTTAATTCCCGCTTCTTTCATATAAGTGGTTAAGTCCTCACTCATTTTTTTAGTTAATGTAGTGACTAGGACACGTTCGTCCCTATCAATGCGTTCTTGAATTTCACTAAGTAAATCATCAATTTGATTTTTAGTTGGTCTCACATCAATCTTAGGATCTAACAGACCCGTTGGACGGATAATCTGTTCAACCATCTCATCAGTATGTTCAATTTCATATGGCCCTGGTGTCGCTGAGACATATACTAATTGATTTGTTTTTTGTTCAAATTCTTCAAATTTTAATGGTCGGTTATCCATCGCACTTGGCAAACGGAAACCATGATCAACGAGCACTTGTTTACGTGCACGGTCGCCATTGAACATGCCTCTAATTTGAGGTAATGTCACGTGAGACTCGTCTATCATGACTAACCAATCATCACCAAAGTAATCTAGCAATGTATAAGGCGTTGAACCTAAAGGTCTTAATGTTAGGTGAACAGAATAATTCTCTATACCCGAACAGAAGCCCATTTCTCTCATCATTTCTAAATCATAATTTGTGCGTTGCTCTAAACGTTGTGCTTCTAATAACTTGTTCTCATCTTTTAATTCTTTTAATCGTTCTTCTAATTCTTTCTCGATACGCTCTATTGCGATTTTCATTTTTTCTTCACGTGTTACGAAGTGAGAAGCAGGGAAAATAGCGAAATGTTCACGTTCACGAATCACTTCCCCTGTTAAATAATTGACTTCTCGAATGCGATCAATCTCATCGCCAAAGAATTCAACGCGAATACACATCTCTTCGCGTGAAGCTGGGAAAATTTCGACAACATCACCGCGTACTCTAAATGTACCACGTTGGAAATCAATATCATTTCTAGAATATTGTACATCTACAAGTTTACGAAGAAGTTCACTTCGGTCCATCTCCATACCAACTCGAACACTTACTACTAAATCTTTATATTCTTCTGGGTTACCTAAACCATAAATACAACTTACACTGGCAATGATAATGACATCATCACGTTCAAATAATGCACTCGTTGCAGAATGTCGTAGTTGGTCAATTTCATCATTAATTGAGGCATCTTTCTCTATAAATGTATCGGTTGAAGGTACATAAGCTTCTGGTTGATAATAATCATAATAACTAACAAAATACTCCACCCTATTCTCCGGGAAGAACTCTTTAAACTCACTATAAAGTTGTCCTGCTAGCGTTTTATTATGTGCAATGATGAGCGTTGGTTTACCCACTTCTTTAATTACATTACTCATCGTGAATGTTTTACCTGTACCAGTCGCACCTAACAGCGTTTGATGACGCTTACCTTCTTTAACACCTTCCACTATTTTCTCGATTGCTTGTGGCTGGTCCCCTTGCGGATCAAACTCAGAATTCAATTTAAACGGGTAATGTTCCACCATTTTGACAAGCGCCTCCTTGAATTAAACATTCATTTCTATTACTTTTTTAAAGGTTTTATTTACTTATATTTATGTACTAAACCGAAGTTTTGATCTTTATAAATTGCATAGTACATTACAATCATAATGTAATGAGATTAACAGTGACACGCACACGTCGTACTTATAGATTGATATACTTATTAATTACCTATTATTGAAATAATATGCTCACTTAAGGTTATTTTATCAAATATACAAAGAAAAATACAAACGTTTGTTCGCTTACGTTTGTATTTTAAAAAATGTATCGCTATTTTGTATTCCACTCATGTATGTGATTGATTCATATCTCATCTATTGATGCCACGCACTTACATATATTTATTATCTTTACGCTTCAATGTACATATTGTGTATTTACACTATAAATCAACTGACTTTTACATTCAAAAGTTCTGTTTCATAATGTTTATTCTTGATGCTTATGAAATTCAAGATTATCTATGATGACATATCCAGCTAATAAAGAAACGACATCGATAAAAATAATCCACTCATTATGAAAGAAACCTTTATAAATAGAAGCTGCTATCAAAATAAGTGTAACAATCACACCAACCCACTTGCTTCGTGTTATGACACTAAACAACACAACAAGTACACATGGAAAAAATGCAGCTAGCGCGTACCAAATCATTCAACTCACCCATTTCTTCGATTTAAAATCGCCATTGTAGTTTCTCGCAATTCTGCACGAGGAATGAAATTCTCTGTCAACATTTCTGGTATTACATTTTCAATAAAGTCTTGAACAGAACTTAAATGATCAAATTGCATAATTGTTTCTAAACTATTTTCATAAATTTCAAAGAATAAGTCTTCAGGATTACGTTTTTGAATTTCGCCGAACGTTTCATATAGTAAATCAATCTTGTCGGCCACAGATAAAATTTGACCTTCTAGTGAATCATCTTTACCCTCTTGAAGTCGTTTTCGATAAATATCTTTGTAAGGTTCAGGTATTTCTTCATTAATAAACGTGTCCACCATATCTTGTTCAACTTGTGAAAATAACATCTTCAATTCTGTTTTAGCATACTTAACTGGTGTTTTGATATCTCCAGTAAACACTTCCGCAAAATCATGATTCAATGCTTTTTCATATAAACTTTTCCAATCAATGGTATTCCCATGATATTCTTCTACAGTTGCTAAGTATTGGGCAATCTTAGTGACTTTGAAAGAATGCGCAGCAACGTTATGTTCAAAGTATTTAAATTTACCTGGTAAACGAATTAATTTTTCTAAATCTGAAAGTCTTTTAAAGTATTGATGAACACCCATATTACCTTACCTCCATGTTTTATTAAATAAAGATTATACTTACATTTATTATATCAATCAACATTTCTATGAGAAGTGTCAATTCTTTATACATTGTAGAAGGTTAAAATAGTATAAAAAATAAGACGCCTCAGTATTGTTCACGCTTAAATGAACGATCGAGGTGTCTTATGTATACAATTTATCGAATGGTTATATTGTGGTGCTTTAAATTGAATTTGAGGCTTTCATCATTTTATCGAATACTTTGGTTGGCAATATAGCATGTAAAAGCACAAGGGGTTTAGCTGCAAACCCTATTAGATAACGTGGTTTCGGTTTATTACTATCTATGGCTTTTGAAATCGCTTTTGTAACGACCATTGGATTTGAAAGCAAATTAGAATGATATTGCTTCTTCATACTTTCAGCCACTTTCATCGCAGTAGCTTCATAAGCACCGCCTTTTGCAGCATCAGTTAATTTATCAGCGGCGATGATACCCCAATCTGTTTTAATCCCACCTGGTTCAATAATAGATACTTCTATCCCGAATGCTTCTACTTCCATTCGTAAAGCATCACTAAAAGCTTCTAATGCATATTTCGTAGCATGATACCAAGCGCCAAAATATGTTGTAAGTCGTCCACCCATCGATGAAATATTAATGATATGTCCTGACTGTTGTGCTCTCATATGTGGTAAAACAAGCTGTGTAATTCGTGCTAAACCAAATAGATTTACTTCAAATTGCTGTTTCGCTTCTTCAATTGTGACGTCTTCGATTGCTCCATATGAACCATAGCCGGCATTATTTACGAGGACATCAATTCTTCCTTCGTTTGCGATGATTGTATCGATGGCCGTTTTCATCGATGCTTCATTTGTTAAATCTAATTTTAAAGGATGTACTTGTTTTAAATTTTCAAGGCTTTCTATTCTACGACCAGCGCCATAAACGATATTGCCCTGTGCTGCTAAATATTCAGCTGTTTTATAACCAATACCACTCGTTGCTCCTGTAATTAAAATGACTTTTTTCACCATTATTTCCACCTTATTATTTTATTTTCTTTTGTTTTCCAATATATACTAGTTACATAGAAATGTATTGTGATAAGTATTTTAATTAAAGATTAAATTGGTTTCCTATACCTCGTTAATCCATTTAATCGTTCTATTATTTTCTAGGAAATGACATTACTTATAAAATAAAGAGTTCAATGACTATGCTAATTCACATAGCCATTGAACTCTGACGACTTAATATATTAAAAATAGTGTCTAAACATATTTATTAGTGAATAAAGTTATAACTTGAAGTATTGGTAATTGTTCTATTAGTGACATGGTTATAGTGTCCATTCCAGTTCATTTCTGAAACATATACCGAACCATCTTGATTCACATGTTCCACAACACCTACATGACCATAATAACCTGCAGTTGTTTGGAAAATTGCACCTACTTCAGGACGATTATCTACTGTTAATCCAGCATTTTTCGCTGAGTATGCCCAGTTATTTGCGTTACCCCAATAACTTCCAATTGCGCGCCCTAATTGTTGGCGACTATCAAATGCATAGTATGTACAATTTCCGTAACTATAACGGTTACCTTGATTGGCAGTTGTAATATGTTGATATGATACTGGTGAATTTACTGATGATTGGTATGTGTCATTCGTTGTAGCCACAGGTGCACTTGTAGGTACAACATTGTAATTAGACACATTTGTTGTGCTAGCACTTACTGATTGAGCTACTACATCCGCTTGATTATAGCCTGTTGTTTCTGTATATGCTTGTGCATAATTAATCTCTTTATTTTCTAATTTTGCTGCACCTTTGTCACTTACCGCTATTAAATCACCTGGATAAATTAATGCCGTTACACCTGGATTAAGGCTATAGAGTTGTTCTAACGATAAATGATGTGATAAAGCAATTTGATATAACGTATCGCCAGCTTTAACTTTAACGATATCTTTATCTGTTAACCCTAAGTTTGTTTCTTGTGCCACTTGGCCATCATAAGCATTTGCTTGGTGTGATGTTGTATGTGTTGAAGTTGTATGTGTCGTTTCTTGCGCATTAGCTAAACCACTTAAGCCTGCTAAAGCCGCAATTGAAGTAAATGTTACTGTAAGCGTCTTATTTATCATGCTGTCATTCCTTTGTCGTTTTATATTATTCTTAATTTATACTCTAGCACACCGCATTTCATGTGTGTTCAATGTTATCGGCTTGTAATATAAAGGTTAAAAAGGACTTCAAGAACATGTAAAAAGACGTACTCTAGTAATAATTAATATTACATTTTACATTTATTTAGCGACTATTTATGTTTTATAAATAATTAGAGCCTGGAACATAAATAATATGATGATGCTATTTTGCAAATTGGCAATAGCTAACTGATTTGAAAATGCGCTTCAAGCAAGCTTTTTTCAAACCTAGTCATCCTTGACGACAGGCCCCCCAGCACTGAGTATTTCATCAAGAAATTCTACAAGTTAAGCAAGCTAAGAGCGGAACAGCAATATGAATTTTGGAAAAATCTTATTTTTGTCCCGCTCCCTAATCTATCATTCAATTTTATTAATTATCGCTATGATTCATTGCTTGTCTTAAGTATGCTTCAATAAATAGTTGAATTTCTCCATCCATAACAGCATCAACTTTACCAGTTTCTTCATTAGTTCGATGGTCTTTCACCATAGAATACGGATGAAATACATACGAACGAATTTGACTTCCCCATCCAATCTCTTTTTGTTCACCACGTATTTCAGCCATTTCACGTTCTTGTTCTTCCAATTTTAATTGGTATAATTTAGCTTTCAACATTTTCATAGCTGCTTCACGGTTTTTTATTTGTGAACGTTCGTTTTGGTTATTGACTACAATGCCTGTCGGATGATGGGTAATTCGGATGGCAGATTCAGTTTTATTGATATGCTGACCCCCAGCACCAGACGCTCTAAATGTATCTACCGTAATATCATCAGGATTGATTTCAATTTCGATTTCGTCATTATTGAATTCTGGAATGACATCACATGATGCAAAAGATGTATGACGGCGTCCTGATGAATCAAAAGGTGAAATTCTGACTAATCTATGAACACCTTTTTCAGCTTTCAAGTAACCGTATGCATTGTGGCCTTTAATTAATAGCGTTACGCTTTTCACACCAGCTTCATCACCCGGTAAATAATCTACGGTTTCAACTTTGAACCCTTGTTGTTCACCGTAACGCTGATACATACGTAGTAACATACTAGCCCAGTCTTGAGATTCAGTACCCCCAGCACCTGGGTGTAATTCTAAAATAGCATTATTAGCATCATGTGGCCCATCTAATAATAATTGTAGTTCAAATTGATCAACTTTCTCTTTGAAGTCGTGTACATTCTGTTCTAAATCGTCTTTTACATCGTCATCTAACTCTTCTTGCAATAATTCCCAAGTTGCAGTCATATCTTCAACTTCTTCATCTAATTCATGGTAACCATTTACAACTGATTTTAGTGCATTATTTTTATCAATAATGTCTTGTGCTTTATTTTGATCATCCCAAAAATCAGGTTCAGTCATCATTTCTTCATATTCTTGTATATTTGTCTCTTTATTTTCTAAGTCAAAGAGACCCCCTAATTTGCGTTAAGTTCTGACGATATTCATCTATATTTCGCTTAATTTCAGATAATTCCATTTTTATCTCTCCTATTCTTTGTCCT
This sequence comes from Staphylococcus sp. GDY8P85P, assembly GCF_017892405.1. Lineage (NCBI taxonomy): Bacteria > Bacillati > Bacillota > Bacilli > Caryophanales > Staphylococcaceae > Staphylococcus > Staphylococcus sp. GDY8P85P. Next base: position 46,246 of record NZ_JAESLA010000022.1, read on the forward strand.
TTGCACTTTTAAATGGATATGTAAAAAGTAGGAGCGTAGATTCAGTTCCACAACTCCCACTTATTATTAAAAATTAAAGCTATTCTTCTTTACCGTGGCAATTTTTATATTTCTTACCACTACCACATGGACATGGGTCGTTACGGCCAACTTTATCACCTTTAACAATTGGCTGTTTCTTAGCTTTTTCTTTGCCATCCTCAGCAGAGACATGTTGTGCTTTTCCAAAGTCAGTTGTTTTTTCTCGTTCTATATCTTCATCAACTTGAATTACTGATTTAAGAATGAATTTAGATGTATCTTCTTCAATATTTTGCATCATCATGTCAAATAGTTCATGACCTTCATTTTGGTAATCACGAAGTGGATTTTGTTGTGCATATGAACGTAAATGGATACCTTGACGTAATTGATCCATTGTATCAATATGATCCGTCCAATGCGTATCTATTGAACGTAATAATATCATACGCTCAAATTCTGCCATCTGACCACCGATTTTTGCTTTTTGACTTTCATAAACATTTTCGATCTTAGCCCAAACCACTTCGAAGATATCTTCAGGATCTTTGCCATTAATTTCTTCTTCTTTAAGATCGCCTTCTTGTAAAAAGACATCATTAACATAGTTAATAAATGGTGCATAGTCCGGATTGTCATCTTCTTCACTAATGTGATAGTTCACACCACGCTGTAATGTTGAACGTAACATAGCATTTACTAATTGTGAGCTATCTTCAGAATCGATAATATTGTTTCTTTCGTTATAAATAATTTCACGTTGTTTACGTAACACTTCATCATATTCAAGTATACGTTTACGTGCGTCAAAGTTATTACCTTCAACACGTTTTTGAGCTGATTCAACAGCACGTGATACCATTTTAGATTCAATAGGTGTTGAGTCATCCATACCTAATCGGTTCATCATTTTTTGAAGTCTTTCAGAACCAAAACGAACCATCAATTCATCTTGAAGTGATAGATAGAAACGACTATCCCCTCTATCACCTTGACGGCCAGAACGACCACGTAATTGGTCATCAATACGTCTAGATTCATGACGTTCAGTACCAATAACAGCTAAACCGCCAATTTCTTCTACACCTTCACCTAATTTAATATCGGTACCACGACCAGCCATGTTTGTCGCTATTGTTACAGCACCTTTTTGTCCTGCATTGGCAACAATTTCAGCTTCACGTTCATGGTTTTTGGCGTTTAATACATCATGTCTAATGCCACGTTTTTTTAATAAATTAGAGATATATTCACTTGTTTCAACTGCAACAGTACCTAAAAGAACGGGTTGACCTTGTTTATGCTTTTCAACAACATCTTCAACAACTGCATCAAATTTACCCTTTTGGCTAATGTAAATTAAATCTGATTTATCGTCACGTTGAACAGGTTTATTCGTAGGGATTTGAGTAACCGTCATATTGTAAATATTACGGAATTCTTCTTCCTCTGTTTTCGCAGTACCAGTCATACCTGCTAACTTATTGTACATACGGAAATAGTTTTGGAAAGTAATGGATGCCATTGTTTTAGATTCATTTTGAATTTTAACGCCTTCTTTGGCCTCAATAGCTTGGTGAAGACCTTCTGAGAATCGACGACCAGGCATCGTACGTCCTGTAAATTGGTCAACAATAAGTACTTCTCCATCGACAACCATGTAATCTACGTCACGTTGTAGTGTTACGTGTGCTTTTAAAGCTGTATTAATGTGACTAATAACTTCCACATTTTGCACGTCATATAAATTTTCTATTTTGAACATGCGCTCTGCTTTGTCTGCACCTTGTTCAGTTAAATGAACTGCTTTTGTTTTTTCATCGTATTTATAATCATCTTCTGCTTTAAGCATTTTAGCGAACACATTAGCTTGCGTGTAAAGTGATGTTGATTTTTCCGCTTCACCAGAAATAATTAAAGGTGTTCTCGCTTCATCGATTAAGATCGAGTCAACCTCATCAATAATCGCAAAATGTAAAGGTCTCATTACGCGCTCTTCAGCATAATTCACCATATTATCTCTTAGATAGTCAAATCCTAGCTCGTTATTCGTACTATACGTAATGTCTTGTGCGTAGGCCTCACGCTTCTCAACCGTTGACTTACTGTTTAAGTTCAATCCAACTGTTAAACCTAAAAATTCATATAGCTCTGCCATTTCCTCACTTTGAACACTAGATAAGTATTCATTAACTGTGATAACGTGTACACCTCGACCTGCAAGTGCGTTTAAATAGGTAGGCATCGTAGCCGTTAATGTTTTACCTTCACCTGTTCTCATTTCGGCAATATCGCCTTTATGAATTGCGATACCACCCATTACTTGTACTTTATACGGCGTCATATTGAAGACACGTTTTGCCCCTTCTCTTACTAAGGCATAGGCTTGTGGTAAAATTTTATCTAAATAGTCATTTTGTTTTTTTACATCTTCAATTTCTTGTAGTTCTTGTTGAAATTGTTTTGTTTTATTTTTAATTTCTTCATCAGTTAAGATAGCCATATCTTCCTCTAGCGAAAGTACTTCATCGGCTATTTTACTTAGACGTTTAGTTTCTTTTTTATTGCCGTCAACAATTTTTGATAAAAATCCCATTACGTCCGCTCCTTTAGCTTAAAAACTGTTTGGCTTACAACAATTTATCATATCATTTATACTTTTAAATTTATACTTAAATACTCATATAAGCACAATGCTTAATTGCGTACAACTTAAACAACTTACTTTCTTTTCCCTCTATTTTGAATCGCTAAGCCTAATTTTTCAAATATCCAATTACTTCATTACATTAGCACAGCATGATAATAGCGTCCACGAATTACTATAATATAAGTTACAAAAAGAGTGGAACAGAATCCTTATCGAATTCACTGTCCCACCCTTATCACAATGACTAAAGCTAAATAGCACATTTTATGGTCACATGCTTAACCAACCAATGACTACAAACTTACATTGTAAATTTTATAATGTTATTGAATTTATAGTAACTTAAAGTTAATCAACTGAGTAAAAATTAATTATTCAGTTGTTTCAATTAATCCATATTTACCATCTTTACGTTTATAAACAATGCTTGTACCATCTGTATCACGATCAGTGAAGATGTAGAAATCATGACCTAATAATTCCATTTGTAATACAGCTTCTTCAGAATCCATTGGTTTTAAGCTAAATTGTTTAGAACGGATGATTTCAATATCGCTATCATTTGTAGCTTCTGCATTAGCCTCACCATTCGTTTCTGGTGGTGCCTCTTGAACTTCTGCTACAAACGCTTCTGGTTCTCCATGCGTTTTATGTTTACGATTAACACGTGTTTTATATTTACGAACTTGACGCTCTAATTTGCTTGTCACTAAATCAATGCCTGCATATAAATCATCGTGTCTTTCTTCAGCTCTTAATGTAACATTCTTCAATGGAATTGTTACTTCAATTTTAGTTGTTGAATTTTGATACGTTTTCACTTTAACATGTGCGACTGCATTTGGCACATCATTAAAATAACGTTCAAGTTTACCAATTTTGTCCTCAATATAGTTGCGGATGGCATCTGTAATAGTGAGGTTATCTCCATGAATTTCAAATCTAATCATAGCTATCTCTCCTTTAACCTCTTATGTTGGTAATTCTTACTATTATAATACCACGTTTAGCCTATCTTGAAAACGTAAACACTTTGAATTTTCTGACATTTTTGTCATATAATTTACACCCTGCGTGATGAATTGTTAATCCTGTTGTATAAATATCATCAACGAGTAAAATTTCTTTACCCGTTAAATCTATATCCTCTTTTATAAAGAAAGGATTCATCGCTTTTGCTCGTTCTACCTTACCTAGTTTTGATTGTTTAGGACGCAAGTCAGTCCCTAATATATCTACATAGTTGACGCCCATCTTTTCTAACACTGTTGCAACTGGATTAAAAGTCCTCAGTGTATCACGTGCTAATGGTGATGGTATAGGAACAATTAGATCATACGTTGTCTGTGGTAATTGAAGTTGTGACGCTAAAACCTCAGCTAAATAATAATCTCTCATAAGCTTGTATTGGTGTATGATGTCTTTCATTATGCCAGTATATTGATAATCGCAATAAAGTTGATCCATTAATGTAAAATTCTTAGCTAAAAATTGACAATCCAAACATTTGCCTTCTTTATTGTTATTGTCATTTAAACACTTAGGACAACGTTGCTCATCTTTAATTAATCGTACGCTCTCCCACATTTGTAGACATGGCTGACATAAGCGTTGAGGTACACGATAGAAATTGAATACACTTAGTGGTTCATCTAGATGTACACCACACTGTATACACTTAGGCATTCACCCACCCACGTTGGATACCTAGTCGATTCATTTTTTTAATTTCCCTTTTTGCTTGTATCATAGCGATGCTCACACCTTCATGCATAAATACCACGTTTCCAGTGGGCGCTTCCTGTTTACGTCCCACACGTCCAGCAATTTGTATGAGGGCAGCCTGTTCAAAAGTATGTGCATTGATAACAATGACATCTAATGTCGCCATAGTGAATCCTCTTTCTAAAATAGTTGTTGTAAAAACAATGGTATGTTCACCATTTCGAAGTGCCTGAACTTTATGAAATCGTAACGCATCTTTACTTGAAACACATATTAAATCCGGAAAATAATAGCGATAGCGTTTATACGTTTCTGTCATTAATTCAATATTATTAAAGAATACTAATGTATAGCGGTTTGCATTGATTTGATTGATTAACATTTTCTTTAATTTAAACTGTATATGTTTAACGTTCAATTTGAAATATGAGAACTTAGGCACGGGTAGTGGGTGTTTATGAAAACGTGCTGGTAAAGTGATGATTTGCGCAGTTGATAAACGCTTGATTAGGGATTTGGGAGGAGTTGCCGTCATAAAAATGTGGCTATGCTTTTGTTTGGATGACAGTTGGATTGCATTCAGTAAGCGCGGATCCATAGATAAGGGAAATGCGTCAACTTCATCGATAAAGATAACATCGAAATGGGATTTGAATCTAAACAATTGATGAACTGTTGCAATAATGAAATGACCATTATAGTGCTGTTGACTACTTTGATGTAAGACGTCAATTTTTTCTGAAATAAATGCTGCTTTAATGCGTAAACTAATTTCCACTACAACATCTACTCTTGGAGATACTATAGCAATGTTATAACCACGTTGACGCGCCACACGAATACCTTCAAACATCATTTCAGTCTTCCCAGCGCCAGTAACAGCATACAATAATAAAGGTTGGTGCTGATTAATTGCTTGTACAATCGCATTTGACGCATATTGTTGTTGTTCTGATAGTTGAAAGGGTAACTCATAATATCCATCAGAAATCGTATGTTCACTTCGCGTAATTCTAAATTCTGTAATATTGTCCATACGGCCTAACTGTATGCAATACCTACAGTATATAATACGCTTGTCTGAAAAAGATGTTTCATATTCGCACATATCATGGATATTCGTATTACCACATTGAAGACAGCAATACCCATTGTTTGTAGCGATTATACCAGGCGTGACTTTGATGACTGTTTCATCAGTCAACGTAACGTCAGGGCCTACTAATTTTCCATATGATTTGATTGACTATCACTCCTTATTTCATATAAAAAAGCCTAAAAGCATTTAGAATTCGGATATAAGACATGACACGTTTAATTAAAATAGACCCCCCCACATGCTTTGTTTGCTGATTTCCATTTCTGAAATACCTTTCAACAAAGGAATTCTATCTTAAGCTTCTGGCGGTATGCCGTAGTCTTGCTAGCACCTATGCACATCAATGCTCATTGTCTTAATCCTTATTTACTCAACACTTTTAGACTTGAATTGTTATTAATTAATTTCGATTTTTCTTGGGAAGTATCCTAAACCTAATCCACCTGACCCTAGATGAGATGCAATAACTGGTCCAAATTCTGAATATTGCACATTGATGTTTGGATACGCCTCTTTTAAATGGTTATAAAAGTCTTTGCCTTCATCAATTTTGTCACCATTGATTACAAAGACAGTCACGTCATCGATGTCTTTAATAATTTCAAAGATATTATCTTCTAATGTATTAAATGCACGTTTTTTTGTACGTACTTTTTCAAATGGATGAATTTTGCCATCCTTTTCAAAACGTAGTACAGGTTTCATTTTCAATAATGTTCCAACCCACGCTTGCGCACCAGTGATACGTCCACTTTTTTGTAGATTCTTAAGATCATCAACAAATAAGTAAGCACCTGTTTGCTCACGGATTTCTTCTAATTCTTCGATAATTACTTCTGGCGTAAATCCTTTGTCAATAAGTTCTTTCGCGTATATTGTATAACTTCCTTCAATCATCGCTGCTAATTTAGTATCAAACGTATGAACATTGACACCTTCTACCATTTCTCCAGCTTGCGTAGCCGATTGATAACTACCACTTATACCACTTGATAAAGCAATCACAATAATATCTGTGTAACCTTTGTCTCTTAATTTCTCATAGTTCTCAATCCATTCTCCAATAGCCGGTTGGCTTGTTGTAGGGAACGTCTTAGATGAGGCCATTTTATTATAAAAACGTTCAATCGGTACATTATCATTCTCAGTAAACGTTTCTCCATCATCAAATGCGACACTTAATGGTGCGATAGGTATCTCATACTTGTCCATAAAGTCTTGTGGTAGATACCCTGTTGAATCTGCCATTACTGCGATTTTCATAGTAGTCCTCCTCAATTATACTCAAAGCTATTATAAATTATTTTTATTGAAAAAGAAATTCATAATCAGATATTTATTCATTTAAAAATTAGCGTGTATAATGAAAGTTAAACATCTTTTCTATTAATTGGAGGTGAACAACTTTGACCGATCCTATTATTACGATCAAACAGGAACATATCATTGAAAATGTCATTAATAAATCTAGATTCATTGCACATATAAAACCTGTCTCATCGGAGGATGAAGCGAAAGCTTTTATAAATGAAGTTAAACAACAACATAAAGAGGCTACGCATAACTGTTCAGCTTATACAGTTGGTGATCAAATGAACATTCAGAAAGCAAATGATGATGGAGAACCAAGTGGGACTGCTGGTGTACCAATGCTAGAAATATTAAAAAAATTAGACGTCCATAATGTTTGTGTTGTCGTTACACGATACTTCGGAGGCATTAAACTTGGTGGCGGTGGCCTTATTCGTGCATATAGTGGTGCCGTAAGGGATGTAATTTATGACATTGGACGCGTAGAATTGCGCGATGCCATCCCCACTACCGTGACCATTAATTATGATTTAACTGGAAAGTTTGAATATGAATTAGCCTCTACAACGTATTTTTTAAGAGATACTACGTATACCGATAAAGTCAGTTATCAAATTGATGTCGTACAAACGGAATATGATGATTTTATTGCATTTTTGAATAAGCACACAGCTGGTAATTTTGAATTGCATGAAGCAGACGTTAAAAAGTTACCCTTTGATATACCTACAAATTAATAAAAACCTTGTTTGTGTAACACTACCTAATCATTTAAGTAGCCTCACAAACAAGGTTTTATTTTTTATGATGTTCATCAATGTCATTATTGACACGATGTGATTCATTCTTCTTTGTAATTAAATTGAGAATCGGGCGATAACTATCATCAATCAATCCCGTAAATTCAACAATCAATTCAATTGTAATCACGATTAATATGAACATTAGGAGTACACCTAGTGGTTGTGACAAATATAAAATAATACTTGATAAACTAAATAATATCGCTATTGAATAGATTAACAATACCGTTTGTCTATGGCTGTATCCCAATGCTAGAAGTTTATGGTGCAAATGAGACTTATCCGCTTGCATGATGTGTTGGCCATTACGCATTCTTCGAATCATTGCAAACAATGTATCGATAAATGGTACCGCTAAAATTACAATTGGGAAAAATAGCGAAATGAATGTAATGTTTTTAAAGCCAAGCAACGATAGAAAACCAATGATGAACCCAATCAATAGCGCACCACTATCCCCTAAAAAGATCTTAGCAGGGTGAAAGTTAAAGCATAAAAATCCTAATAATGAACCTATTAATACACTACAAATCATGATAATGAATACATTCGCTTGTAAAATTGCAATAAACGCAATCGTAATAAGACCAATTGCGGATACGCCTGAAGCTAATCCGTCTAATCCATCAATTAAATTAATGGCATTCGTAATCGCCACAATCCAAATAATTGTAATGGGTATACTCAATATTCCAAAATGAATCGTTGGCCCCATCGGAAAGGATATAAAATCAATCGTAATACCATAAAACGCAACGATTGAAGCGGCGACAATTTGTCCAATTAACTTTAAAATAGGCTTTAAATCATAAATATCATCAATTAATCCTACTAAATACATTACAATAGCACCTAAAACTAAGGGCTTAACTTCTCTTTCAATAGGATGTCCAAGCCAAATTCCTATTAAGAAAGAAAGTAGTATAACAGTACCACCCAATACTGAGACTGGCTTTGTATGTACTTTTCTGAAGTTTGGCCTATCTACTAAATCGAATTTAATAGAGACCTTTATAATAATAGGTGTTAATATTAAACTGATTACCAATGTCACAGCAATAAGTAGTAAAGTATACATCAGTTCACCTTCAATAAATCTCTTTTTAATTTGTCATATTTGCTAGTTATCTATTCATTCTATTTAAACAACTTTTAATTCATTTTTGTATTGGACTATAGTTGTAAATTACTGACACTTCATCACAACGTTCAGTAAACTCCAACTATTTTACCCTATTTCTCTATGTTTATCCTTAATTTTTAATTGAATGTAAATTTTTTGTAAAGATATTATAACTTATATCATATCATTTCATTATTCATTTGAATACGAAAGTATATATATTCTATCTAATTTGTTTGTTATATCTGATACAACTTAATGACAAATGGTAAGTTTTCACTTACAATAACTAATGGTTAAATTAAAGGAGTCGATTCCAATATGATTGAATCTATCATTTACAATGTTGCAGTTATGGTAGCGGGAATATATTTATTCCATCGGCTACAATATTCCGAAAATAAAATTATGGTCTTTTCTAAAGGCTATGTCACTGTGTTGATGACTATTGTTGCCCTACTACTTGCAGCATATCCAATTCCATTCCATCAAGAATATTTAGTTCATTTAACGTTTGTCCCATTATTATTTCTAGGTCGTTTTACGAATATGGGTTATACCTTAGTTTCAGCAGTTATTGTTGCTCTAGTTGAAGTATTTGCATTTGGAAACTCACTTCTTTATGGCGTAGTACTGATCGTAATAGGTATCATCGTCAGTATGGTCGGTCCATTCTTGAAACAAAATGATATTGTGGCTTTAGTTGTTTTAAATTTGATTAGTGTAATTATTTTACTTATTTTATCCATCTTCAGCCCGCTATATGACCTTACTGAAATCGCATTTTTAGTTCCTATTTCATTCGTTTTAACCATTGCTTCAGCAATTACATTTGTTGATATGTGGCACTTCTTTTCATTAGTTACACGCTACGAAAATGAAGATAAGTATGACTATCTTACTGGTTTAGGAAATGTGAAAGAATTTGATAGACATTTAAATCATGTATCACAAATCGCCGAAGAGAAAAAAGAAAGTCTTGCCTTATTATTAATTGATATCGATGGTTTTAAAGATGTTAATGATACGTACTCACATCAATCTGGAGATGCTGTGCTCAAACAAATGTCACAGCTATTAAAGAATTATGTTCCTAAACAATTCCAGATTTTCCGTAATGGTGGTGAAGAATTTTCAGTTGTCATCCGTGATTATTCATTGGATCAAAGCGTTAAATTAGCTGAAAATATACGAACTGGTGTTGAAAAGTCCTCATTCCACCTACCTAACAAGGAAGTTATTAAATTATCTGTCTCTATTGGTGTAGGCTACTTAACGCAAGATGATCATAAATCGCAACGCAAAGTCTTTAAAGATGCCGATGATATGGTCCATGTTGCTAAAAATGAAGGTCGTAATCAAGTAATGTTTAATCCAATCATTAAATTATAAAACTAAAAGCAGTCAACATATTAGATAATCAAAGTAGGATTCATATAGGTTATCTCATTATGTTGACTTTTTTATGATATCTATCTTAATGTTGCGTTATTTTTCATGTTAATAGGGATTAGATGTGGTAGGAATACGAAGCGTACTATTGCAAGTTGCGTGTGCAAGTTGTACACTTCAAATTGTCTATGAAATTAAATTTAATTATCCAAAGTACTGGAGGTGCCGTTTATGTCAGATTCAATCACTATTATCGATGAAAATAAGGTGATTGATGTAGTTTTAATAGCTGGGAGAATCCTTCTTGAAGCTGGTGCAGAAACGTATCGTGTAGAAGATACAATGAACCGTATTGCACATAGTTACGGTTTAAATGATACATATAGTTTTGTAACGTCAACAGCCATTATCTTTTCACTTAATGACCGCACAAATACAAGACTAATTAGAATTCGCGAACGTACAACGGATTTAGAGAAAATTGCACTAACAAACAGTTTATCAAGAAAAATTTCTAGAAATGAATTAACCATTGATGAAGCAAAATCTGAATTGATTCATTTACGTCGTGCATCGTTACAATACTCATTTCTATTAAACTTTTTTGCAGCTGCAATTGCCTGTGGATTCTTCTTATTCATGTTTGGTGGTGTAGCTTCAGATTGCTGGATTGCTGTTATAGCTGGTGGGGCCGCTTTTTTAACGTTTAGTTTAGTACAACGATTTATTCAAATTAAATTCTTTTCAGAATTCGTTGCCTCAGCAGTCGTTATCACAATTGCAGCCACCTTTACTAAGCTTGGTATTGCAACGAATCAGAATATCATTACCATTTCTAGTGTAATGCCACTTGTACCCGGAATATTAATCTGTAATGCGATTCGAGATTTAATGGCTGGTGAATTGTTAGCCGGAATGTCTAGAGGCGTTGAAGCTGCATTAACTTCATTTGCCATCGGTGCTGGTGTAGCCATCGTTTTATTAATTATTTAAGAAAGGCTGTGTATAAATGTTATTTTATTTATTCCATTTCACAATTAGTTTCATTTCTACAGTGCTCTTCTCAATTATCTTCAATGCACCGAAGCGACTACTCGCAGCTTGTGGATTTGTAGGCGCTGTTGCATGGACCATATATCAATTCACTGTAGATATGGATTTAGGAAAAGTTGGCGCCGCATTTCTTGGAAGTTTAATACTCGGATTATTAAGTCATGTTATGAGTCGTCGTTACAAACGCCCTGTGATTATTTTTATAGTGCCAGGTATCATTCCACTTGTACCTGGGGGTACCGCATATGAAGCAACACGTTATTTAGTGTCAAATGATTATACACAGGCAGTAAACACTTTTTTAGAGGTAACACTTATTTCTGGTTCTATCGCGTTCGGAATTTTAGTAGCTGAAATCCTCTACTATATTTACACACGCATCAAGCAGTATTATGATAAAATTAAAGGTAAAACATATAGAAAATCATACAATATGAATAATAGAATCTAAGGGGATGTCTTGCTATGAAAGCACAGATTATAGACAGATTATCACGCTACGTCAAAATCGATACACAATCTAACCCAGAATCGTCAACCACACCTTCAACTGACAAACAATGGGATTTATTACATTTATTACAACAAGAACTTGAAGCCTTTGGTCTAGAAACAGACCTTGATGACAATGGCTATCTATTTGCGACGCTAGAAAGTAACATTTCTTCCGACGTTCCTACTGTTGGATTCCTAGCACATGTTGATACGTCACCTGACTTTAATGCTAGCAATGTGAATCCTCAGATTGTAGAAGCCTACGACGGTAGTGCAATCAAACTTGGCGATACGGGTCGTGTATTGAGCCAAGAAACTTTTCCAGAATTAAAAAAGCTTAAGGGCCATACACTCATGATTACTGACGGCACATCATTGTTAGGCGCAGATGATAAAGCTGGCGTTGTGGAAATTATGGAAGCCATTAACTATTTAATCGAGCATCCTGAAATTCAACATGGCCGTATTCGCATAGCATTCACACCTGATGAAGAAATTGGGCGTGGTCCACATCACTTTGATGTTGAACGCTTTGATGCAGACTTCGCTTATACAATGGATGGCAGTGAATTCGGTGAGTTACAATTTGAAAGTTTTAACGCTGCAGAGGCAAAAATTACGACACATGGCGTCAATGTACATCCAGGGTCAGCTAAAAACATCATGGTAAATGCAATATCATTAGGCCACCAATTTCATAGTCTTTTACCTGCAAGTGAGGTTCCAGAACGTACAGAAGGTTATGAAGGCTTCTATCATTTAATGAAGTTTGAAGGTAATGTTGAAAAAGCGACATTGCAATATATTATTCGTGATCATGATAGAGATGCTTTTGAATTGCGTAAAAAGAAATTATTAGAAATTCGCGACGATATTAATATTCATTACGAAGATTTCCCAGTCGAGGTGACAATCGAGGATCAATATTATAATATGGCTGAAAAGATTAAACCACACCCATATATTATTGATATACCTAAAAAAGTGTTCAAAGATTTAAATATTGAACCTAATACAGCACCTATTCGCGGTGGTACTGACGGATCACAATTATCCTATAAAGGGTTACCAACACCTAACATTTTTACAGGTTGCGGTAATTTCCATGGACCTTTTGAATATGCATCAATCGATGTAATGGAAAAAGCAGTACAAGTCATTATTGGTATTGCACAAGAAGTCACACATCATCATAAATAGATATCATAAATTAGGGAACCATGATGACCATATGGGTCATTGTGGTTCCCTTTTATTAGCATTTATTCATTTATCCATGGTTCAATGTCGTTTTTAATAGTCTAAGTGCTTGAACAGTGAAATATCTAATTTGTATGCCCATTTTAAAGTCTGTGTAGCTTTCTGGCATCTCAATAAATGTATTAAACATTGCTGTAACTTGATATTGGTCAAAGACATTAAATTTGTCGTCCGTCGCGCAAATAGCAATTGCTGGTTTATGATGTTTATGTGCTAATTCCGCAATTGTTAAAGTCGTTGTTTCAAGTAAGTGGTCTTCCTCTTTTACACCTTCACCAAAGATAATTAAATCAGCTTGAGATACGAGATCATCTAAATGCGTGATTTGATTGACTAATTCATGACTTGTTAATATCTCAGCATCATACAATCCACTTAATAATGCTGCAATACCACCGCCAGCGCCCCCTCTTTCGATTGGACCCATGGCAATTTTCATTTCATTTTTAACCAACTCACTAAAGTACCAAATTAAATTATCGATTTCAGCGGCCTTTTCTCGTGTCATTCCATAACCTTCATACGTCTTCATAATTTCACTATGTTTGCCATATAATTTACTAGAAAAGTCAGACATCACCTGAATATGTGCATCTTTAAAATTTTGAGGTATCTCAGAAAAGTCAATACGTCGAATAAATTTGATGATTTGAGCCCCTTCGCGCGCATCCAAAAGTTCTCCTTCATCATTATAGAATTTCGCACCTAAGGCTTGCATCATACCGATACCACCGTCGAAACTATCGATACCGCCTAGTGAGATAACAATGTTCGCAGCGCCGTTATTCAATGCATCTAGAATAACCTCTCCTAAGCCATAACTTGAGCGTTGTTCGATTGGCTTTTGACCTTTAACAAACAAATTACCTTCAATTATAGTTAATCCTTGTTCAGTTTGACCATAGATTGTTTCAACTTCATTCATATCTGCATCATGGACATTCACTCTATATTTTGTGCCTGATTGCCACAAGAATACCGAATCCATAAGTTCATGGCGACCATTAAATAATGGCACTTGTACAATATCAGCATCTTCAATTTGACTGGCTACCGCTTCTTCAACAAAACGATTTGCTTGATAACTCGAAATGATACCGTTAAATTCATCCATTGCTACTAATACTTTCATCTGTTAATCACCTCATGCCATTTTCTTTATTTATATATTGATTTAGATGTTATATATTCGACTTCACTTTCACATTATACATGGGTTGTCTCTACTTTTCATAATAATAGCAGTTATAATAACATAAATAAAAAACAGGGGTGACGCAGAATTCACTTTGAATTCATGTCCCCCTGTAAGGATGATGCGCACTAAGAGAAGCCTGATATGTCCATCTTCTCAGAGTCGCCGGCTACTGTCCTTTTAAAATGTAGCCTTAAACAATGGTTGTTATTTGAATTTAATATTTACTTTCTTAAGTCGTTATCTATTATTCTTCAGCTTGCGCTAATGAAGATACGTTAATATCACTGTGACTCGCGTTCCACTTTGCTTCTCCATCAATAAAATAGAATGCTTGTGGAGATTCATGTTTCACATGGGTCTTTTCAGCGATATAGTCAGAAAGTTTTCTTTCTTCTTGAACGACTAAATAATAGCCATCCATATCTCTTTCATATAAAAACTTGTTAAATTGATCGTATGCATCTGCTGAGATTGGACAAGTATCACTATGTTTTAATACAAATACATATTTATTGTCTTTAAGTACTTGTTCAAACTGGTCAATCGAACTCAGCTTTATAGCCATTCTATTCACCTCTAAAATTATTTATGTCCATATTGCACTTTATAATCATTATAAACTACTCAATGGGTTCAATTATACACATTTCATTGTCCATTGTTAACCAAAAATTTTAATTTTAATAATTGTGTCTACTTATTGCTTTTTTAACTTTTTCAATTCTTCGTAAAATCCACTATTATCCTTACTTAATTCTTTACCCGTTTTCGGTAACTTTTCTACATCAATTTTAGAAAGTTTTTTCTCTATCTCGATGGTTGTTTCTCGCGTATCATAATAATTCAATAAATTATAATACATTTCAATAGCATTTTTACGCGCACTGTTAACTTTTGGATCAGTAATATTCGTTTGATTCAATTCTGTTATTTGCTTCTCAATCAATGGCTTAATATGATCATCTATTGCTTTATTAGTAGTCGTATCATCACGCTCTAAATATTTTTGTGCTGCCTCTTTCAACTTCTGATTGTTATTTTCAATTTTAGATGTTAATTGATTCGCATCTTCTTGGTTCGTTGCTTTTTGAATTTGTGTTTCTACCTGTGAGCGATTGCTTTCAAATAGTTTAGTGTAATCCAATATATCCTCATTCGCCTTGATTGATCTATTACATAAGTCTACAAAGGCTTTAATGTCATAGATGGATTGTTTTTCTTGTTTCACATTTTGCAAATACTTGTCTTTTAATTCTATAACATCTTGATGTTCAGCAGGTAATTGTTTAGCCGATTTTTCATATTTCTTAAATTCAGGAATTAAGTGCTTGTTTATATCCTTCTGCAACGCTTTAAATTCTCTTTTATTCTTATCAGTGGTGTCCGTCTTGCTTAATTGATCTAATTGTTTCAAATGAATTTTATCCATCACTGTTTTGACGTCTTTCTTCTCATCTTCAACCTTATTCAGTTGTGTTTGGAAATCATTTAAATCTGCACGCTTTTGATTACCACACGATGCGAGTAATACGCCACATATCAACATTATAGAAAGTATTGCTAATTTCTTCATAAATGCACTCCTATCACCACGTATTATACCTAAAGCTATTTATATTGAAAATGATTTGTGTTATAGTATTTCAGAATTTGACAAAACTTACCATTTAAAGGAGATACGTATGTACGCAACCGTTCAACCTTTTATTCAAGATGACGCACACAGCGAGTATGATACATTATATCAAACTACGAAAGCATCGCTATTCAACTTACTAGATTCTCCTGTAAAATTTACACAACATATCGGAGGCACACGTCATTTTAATTATGCAACCGAACCTATTCTAGATGTTTTAGTGGGTGTAAATAATTTACACGATATCACAGCTTTAGACGAGAAACGATTGAATTATTTAGGCTTTTATCGTCTCCATCATCCCTATAAGAGGAAAGTGATGATGGCAAAGTTTAATAATATGATTGATTTGAAGCAAACCATTCGCTTACATATCATTCAAATGGATACCCTGCTATTCAAACAGTACATTGATGTTGACAATGCACTTGCAACATTGCCAGATATTGCGCATCATTTTTCAGAAAAAAAGCATTCTATCATTCAACATATTAATTATATAAGACCCTATGAAAATCAAAAGCAGAAATACTTCGAAGACATCTATCAAAAGTTATAAAACGTTGTCGTCTTCGCAAATCATCGACAAAATTGCTATAATAAAAGGTAGATTATAGAAGAGAAGAAAGGATGTACTTATGTTAAAGCAAGAAGACATCTTACAAGATTTAAAGTCCTTAATACCTGAAGATATTATTAAAGTTAATGAACCACTAAAACGCTATACATACACTGAAACTGGTGGTAATGCTGATTTTTATTTATCACCGACTAAAAATGAAGACGTTCAAGCTATTGTACGCTATGCCAAAGAGAAGGCTATCCCTGTTACTTATCTTGGAAATGGATCAAATATTATTATTCGTGAAGGTGGCATTCGTGGCATTGTAATTAGCTTATTGTCATTAAATCACATCAATGTATCTGACGATGCTATTATTGCAGGAAGCGGTGCGGCAATTATTGATGTGTCACGTGCTGCTAGAGACCACGTGTTAACAGGATTAGAGTTTGCTTGTGGTATTCCTGGTTCTGTTGGAGGCGCCGTTTATATGAATGCTGGCGCATATGGCGGCGAAATCAAAGATTGCATTGATTACGCACTTTGCGTTAATGAACAAGGTGATTTAATTCAATTGACTAATAAAGAATTAGAATTAGATTACAGAAATAGTATTGTTCAAAAACAACATTTAGTCGTACTTGAAGCTGCATTTACACTTGAACCAGGTCAACTAGACGATATTCAAGCTAAGATGGATGACTTAACTGAACGTCGCGAATCTAAACAACCGCTTGAGTACCCATCATGCGGAAGTGTATTCCAACGTCCACCTGGTCATTTCGCAGGCAAATTAATACAAGATTCAAACTTACAAGGCCACCGAATTGGTGGTGTAGAAGTTTCAAAAAAACATGCCGGATTTATGGTTAATGTAGACAATGGAACAGCTACAGATTATGAAGATTTAATTCATCATGTACAAAAAGTAGTAAAAGAAAAATTTGATGTTGAACTTCATCGTGAGGTTCGTATTATCGGAGAACATCCTGAAGAATAACAACATGGTACGTTGATAGGAGACGATGAATAATGCCAAAGGTCTATGGTTCGCTTGTAGATAATGAAACACGTTGTACACACTATCATACATTTTTAGATGTAATCGCTATTAAATTTAAATGTTGTAATACATATTACCCGTGTTATCAATGTCATGAGGAACATGCGTCACACCCCATTCAACGATGGTCAGAACAAGAATCCAATGAAAAAGCGATTATGTGTGGTGTATGTAAACATGAGATGTCTATTCAAGACTATATGATGACAGAGCTATGTCCGAAATGTAAGGCGCATTTTAATAGTCGTTGTAAATTTCACTATCATTTATATTTTGAATTATAATAATAATGGCTTAGTAACGATTGACAGATGGTTACTAAGCCATTTTTTGTTTCTTATTTATTTAATTTTTCAATAATGTGATTTAATTCATCAATTTGTTTGATTGTCGTAGACGTTGATCCTGCGCTAAAGTACCATAGTTTAGGATCGAGTTCATAAACATTGCCGTGTTTAACGGCATTCACACCTTTAATTACATCATTAGATAACGTTTGTTTCGCGCTTGATTTACCACTCACAACTTGTCCTCTATCCATCGCTAGAATAATGTCAGGATTTTTAGTTGTAATATACTCATTATTAATATTTTGACCGTGTGGGCTAGCTTTAACATGCATATCAGTCGGTTTAAAGCCTAGTGTATTATAAATTAAATCACCAAATCTACCACCTGGACCGAAAGTTGATAACTCACCTTCATTAACTAACAAGTACATCGTTTTCTTATCTATTTTTTCAACTTTTGCTTTTGTATCTGCTATTTTTTTATCCAGTGCGTCATTTAAAGATTTTGCTTTATCTTCTTTACCATAAATTTTACCTAATTTTGTTGTTACTGATTTCATATCATTAATATAATTTTTCTCGCTAGCACCAACATAAACAATTTTGGCGTTTGGTGCAGCCTTTTTCAATTCATCTATATTTTTCACGGTTGCTGTTCTTCCAGAAATATAAATCACTTCTGGTTTTGCTTTAGCTACTTTATCAAAATTAATTTGCATTAAATTACCCGTATTGATGTATTTCTCATCTTTAAATTCTGAAAGAAATTCAGGTAATGCCGCATTTTTCTCACCTTTAGGTAAACCAATAATTTGGTCTTGTACGCCAAATGTTTTCAATACATCGACAGCACCGTAATCAAAGACAATTGCACGCTTTGGATGCTTAGGAACATCCACCGTTTCTTTAACCTCTTTAGCGTCACTTTTATCTTTCTTCTCGCCTCGTGTCTTATAATTATTTTCTATTTGAACGATGTCTTTATTGTCATCTTTTTTTGCGGCACCATGATCGCTATCTGAACTTTTGCCACATGCCGTTAAAACTAAGGCAAGACTTAATACTAAAAACACAATTATTTTCTTCATCGTTGCAACATCCTCTTGTTGTTGTATTTAAGTGATAACGATTATCAATATCACTTAAAAATATATTACTTTATTATAAAATATTTTTCAATAAAAAGTTGCAAGCTATGCTGAATATAATGTTGAAGTATAAGCGTATTTTTTTAATACATGATAGGACTAACTTATTTTCTAAATAAAAAAGGTCAATGAATGCATTTGTACACGCATTCACTGACTTTTAGCCTAAGCATTATAATTTAGATGCTTTGAAATGGTCTATTTATCTACGACTTCTTCTAATTCATCAATTTGTTTAATTGTAGTAGTAGATGAACCTGATGCAAAGTACCATAATTTAGGATCTAATTGATATACTTTGTCATTTTTAACTGCTTTAACATTTTTAATAACGTCGTTGCTTAATACTTTTTTAGCAGTTGATTCACCACCAACCACTTCACCACGGTCCATTGCTAAAATAACATCTGGATTGTGCTCACTGATGTATTCATTGTTCACATTTTGGCCATGTGAACTATTACTTACGTTTTTATCTGCTGGTTTGAAGCCTAATGTATCAAATACTAAACCACCAAATCTTCCACCAGGACCATAAGTTGATAATTCACCTTCGTTTACTAATAAATACATTACAGTTTTATCAAAGTTTTTAGTTTCATCTTTCATTTCAGCGATTTTTTCATCTAACTCTTCGTTGATGTCTTTAGCTTTATCTTCTTTGTTGTAAATTTTACCTAAGTTTTCAGTGTTTTTCTTCATGTCTTTAACTAGATTTTTCTCATCAGCACCAACGTAAACGATTTTAGCGTCTGGGGCTGCTTTTTTGAATTCATCTAAATTTTTCTGATTGGCAGTTCTACCTGAAATGAATATTACTTCAGGTTTAGCGGCTGCTACTTTATCGAAATTCACTTCTTTAAGATTTCCAGTATTTACGTATTTATCATCTTTAAAGTCTTTTAGGAAATCTGGTAATGATTCATTGTTTTCACCTTTTGGTAAACCTTTGACTTTATCTGCCACGCCTAATTCTTTAAGTACATCTAAAGCACCATAGTCTAAAACAATTGCATTTTTAGGATTTTTAGGAACCTCAACTGTGTTGCTAACTTTCTTAGCATCACTACCGTCGCGTTCTTCACCTGAAGCTTCAAAATTATTTTTGATTTTTACAGTTTCTTTTGAATCTTTGCTATCACTTTTAGATCCTGAATCGTTACTACTTGATCCATTACTACAAGCTGATAAAACTAATACTAAAGATAAGACTAAAAATAAGACTGTCTTTTTCATATGTACGACTCCTCTAAAAATTATTTAACCTTTATGCTGCGTATCGATGGACTTCTCTCTTGTCTACGTCTTCTAATAGCATCACCCCTTTAAAATATGAGGTTAAATGATTTAATTACAAAGTGAGTCAAATGTGATTTCATCGTAATACAGACAAATGCGTTGCCCTCTGATCTCTTCAATATGAACATCCATTTCATATAATTGCTTTAGAATCTCGGTCTGAATAACATTATCTCTTGTATCTGCTTTGACGATTTCACCATCTTTTAATGCGATGATATCGTCTGAATAACATGACGCAAAGTTGATGTCATGTAGAACAATGACAATTGTTTTGTTTAAGTCTTTACAAAGTCGGCGTAACGTTTGCATAATCTGCACAGAATGTTTCATATCTAGATTGTTTAACGGTTCATCTAATAAAATATAATCCGTATCTTGCGCAATAGTCATTGCAATATACGCACGTTGTCGTTGACCCCCAGATAACGTTTTAATATTTCGATGACGAATGTTTTGAAGCTGCAATAAATCTAGCGCATACTCAACTTGTTCATAATCTTCCTTCTTCATACGTCCTTTTGAATAAGGAAATCGACCAAAGTTTACTAATTGTTCAATCGTTATATTCATATCTGTATGATTCGTCTGTTTTAAAATGCTTAACTTTTTAGCTAAATCATCACTTTTATAATCATCGACTGCTTTACCTTCAATCTTAATTGAACCCTTTTCATACTCAAATAAGCGACTTACCGCAGATAATAAGGTACTTTTACCAGCGCCATTGGGTCCTATAAGAGAGGTGAGCCTACCTTTCTGAATATCAACATTAATATTTTTTAAAATTGGCTTATTCTGTATCGCTTTATCTAAATTTTTAATCTCAATCAATTTGCACTTCTCCTTTTGACAAGTAAGTAAATGAAGTAACTACCACCGATTAAATCAATGATTAAGCTAAACTCTGTTGTAGCTTCAAATAAATTTTCAACAACCCATTGTGCTAAAAATAAACTGATCCAGCTAATTAAAATGGTTGCTGGCAAAATGTATTTGTGTTCATACGTCTTCATTAATTCATGTGCTAAATTTACAGTTAATAATCCTAAGAATGTAACCGGACCAACCAAAGCCGTTGAGATAGAGACCAATAAAGCCACTAATATAAGAAGTAAACGCGTCATTGTCTCATAAGATACACCTAAATTGATTGCTTGCGCTCTTCCAAGTAGTAATACATCTAAGTATGGACGCAATATCACTGTAATCACAATTAAAACAAGTAATAAGCATGTAGAAATAAGGACAAGTTTAGAGTTAGATGCCTCAAAACTTGCAAACATAGCACTTTGTACTGCTAAGAACGACTCAGGATCCATAATCAACTGGATAAAACTCGTAATACTTCGGAAGAATGTCCCTAAAATCACACCTACAAGTAAAATAAAATATACTGAGAAGTTCCCTAATTTGAACATGCCTTCAAATAGCAATAATGAAAATAAGACCATAGCAATTAGTGTCACAAAAAAGTTCAAGTATACATTAGTGACAACTGCAGCTTGTGTACCTACTAAAAAGACTGGCAACACTTTTACAAATAAATAAACAGAATCCAATCCCATAATTGATGGTGTTAATAATCGGTTGGTTGTAATCGCTTGAAAGATAACAACTGATGCCCCAATCGCACCACCTACAATGAGGATAAGCACCAATTTTCTCAACCGACTTTGAAATTGATACTGAAAAATCTCATAGTCTAAACCTACTAATAAGTAAAATGCTGCCATGCAAATTGTCGCAATAATTAATATGGTAATTTTCTTGTTAGAACTCATTTGCATAATGCTTTCTACCTTTCATTAGTAATATTAGGAATATCACTGTTCCGAAGACACCAATAGTCAATCCGATATTAATTTCATAAGGATAGACAATCAATCTACCTACGATATCAGCGAACAATACAAATATTGATCCTAGCATGAGTGTATGTGGAAGTGCATTTTTTAAATGGTCACCTCTATACATCGAAATAATATTTGGTACGATCAGACCTAAAAATGGTAGTGTACCTACAGTAACAACTACTAATGCCGTCAGTGCAGCTGTAATAAACAATGCAATATTTATAATTTTTTCATAGCTAACACCCAAGTTATGGCTAAAATCTTTCCCCATACCAGCAATCGTAAAGTGATTTGCGAAGATAAACGCAATAATCAGTAGCGGCACAACAAGATAAAGAACTTCATAGCGTCCACTTGTTATAATTGCAAAGTTGCCATTCATCCAGTTCCCAATGCTTTGCAATGCGTTAGTTCTTAAGGCAATAAATGTCGTGAAACTGGATACAATACCACCAATCATAATTCCTAGTAATGGCACAAAGATAACTTCTTTAACACGAATTAAATTAATTAATTTCACAAATAAGAATGTCCCTGCCAAACTTAATCCAACCGCAAATGATAATTTAATTAATATATGACCTTTTGGGAAAAAAATAAGCGAAATTAAAATACCTAACTTAGCCCATTCCATTGTTCCTGCCGTCGTCGGGCTTACAAATTTATTTTGCATCATCTGCTGCATAATTAATCCTGCTAATGCGAGTGAACTACCAGAAAGAAGAATACTAACTGTTCTAGGTATACGACTTGAAAACAAAATATTTTGCTGTTCTTCGTTTAAGTGGAAAATATCTGAAAGAGAGAGCTGACTCACCCCAACAAATAAGGAGACTATAGTTAAACATACTAATATGATAAGTAAAACATAACCCTTAAATAAAAACTTCACTATCTATTCTCCTCGTCTTGCTATATGTATTGAAATGATAGTCGTTATCAACGATAATGATTATCATTGTCGCTATAATCAATATTAAAGATTACTGACCTGAATTTCAATAGTAATTTGAAGATATATTCATATTTATACATGAATCGAAAGAAATAATGTAGATTGTACGAACCGAACACATAATAGATAACACGGTTAAGTTGTTTCATCATGATGGCCAACAATCAGACGTACCACAACCAAAAAAGGTCCGCGGCAAAGAGACTTTCAATATGAAAATCTACAAGCAAAACGAGCTGGGGTTGAGGAACTTAAGTGCACACACTTACGTAAATAGTTCTAAGATAGATAACGAAACATAGTTGCGGAGACTCCTAGGGGAGCAGTATTTTCAAAGAGAGTCTGGGACATAAATAATATAATAATGCTATTTAGCAAATTAGCAGTAGTTGACTGAACTGAGAAGGCGCTTAAATCAAGCTTTCTCAGTTCTAGTCACCTTTGCAGGGGTGGGACGACGAATTTAAAAGAATTCTGTCCCACTCCCACAAGCAAAGCACGTTGAGCAAGCAAGCCAACAATACGAAGTATTATAAATAAAGAAGCCAGTAAATGCGTTTTAACAAACGCATTTACTGGCTAACGTTCTGAGAACTAGGTCTCAGATATTATCTCATTTATATCATGTTGTTACTGATTAATCTTCAAAAATAAAATCTTCATCTTGTAATGCTTCTACATTTAACGCCAATGTGTAACCATCACCTTTTACTGAGAAGAAGTCATGGTTTTTAGTTGAAGTATCTAAAGCATTTTCAATGATAGGATTAAATTCTTTTTCCTCAAAATAAGGTTCGAAACCTAAATTTGATAAAGCTTTATTTCCATTATATTGAACATAATTCAATACATCTTCACTTAATCCGATATCATCATATAGCAAGTGTGTATAAGAGACTTCATTTGCATATAAATCCTCTAATAATTTATACATTTCTTTGTCTGCTTTTTGTTTTTCATTTTCAGAAAGTTCATTACGCAAACTTTGTGCATCTAGTCCTGTAAATACACCATGTATCGATTCGTCTAATAAAATCTTTCTAATGATCTCACCAGAAGTAGTCATTCTACCTTGCCCAGCTAGGTATAGAGGATAATAGAAACCAGAATAGAATAGGAATGTCTCTAAAAATACACTTGAAACTCTCGCAATATATTGATCATATATAGAGGCTTCTTTTCCCCACAATTTATGATAATTTTCGATAATTTTATCAGATTTATATTTTAAATGAGGCTCTTCAATAACCCAAGTATCTAGCAAATAGTTCGTTTCACTAGAAGGAAGTAAAGTTGTAAAAATATGTGAATAACTTTTCGCATGAATTTGTTCCATCATTGCCATAAATGAATACACTGCTTTTTTACGTAAGTCTGTTGTGTGTAACATAATCAACGGCATACCATCATCTGCTTGATGCGTATCCAATCCTGTTAATCCTGCTAATGCACGTTTAAATGTATTTTTCTCGTCTTCAGTTAGTGTCTTCCAACTTGCAATATCTTTTGATACTTTAAATTCTGTTTCTACCCACATCTGAGAGATATTCTGACGCCAAAACATATTCGTCATATCTTCTTGGGTATTCCAATTGACGGCCTTCATTTAAAAATCCTCCTTAATTACTAAAAAGCAAATCTCATTCGTTAAAGGGAAAGGAGGTGAATCAATTTGTCGTGTTGACCCTACAACCTTCCCCTATTTAATACTTTATTCTGTTAACTTCTAAAAATTAAATTGCGCAACTTGTGCATTCTTCAACGCTTAATAATTTATTACGCGTATAATATAGTGATTTAAGCCCTTTGTGATGCGCATAAACATATAATCTTGATAATTCACGTGTTGAAATTTCAGAATTCACATATAAGATTGTTGAAATACCTTGGTCCACGTGTGTTTGAATCGTAGCAATCAAATCGATGAGTTTCATTTGATCAGTATTGAAAGCTGATTTATAGTACCACATTGTCTCTGGAGACAAGAATGGCATTGGGTAGAATGTTTCAGCGTTTCCATACGTACGACGCTCAATTTGATCAACAATTGGCATAACTGAACTTGTTGCATTTTGTACATATGAAATACTTTGTGTAGGTGCAATCGCTAATCTATATGCATGATATAAACCATATTGTTGCACTTGTTCTTGTAATGCTTTCCAATCATTAGCCGTTGGAATATCAATATGATCAAATAAACGTTTTACCTTTTCAAATTTAGGTTCAAAGTCTTGAGATGTATAGAAATCAAAATATTTGCCGCTAGCATAATCAGACTTATCAAAATCTTGATATACTTCACCACGTTCTTTAGCAATTTCCATTGAACGCTCAATTGAGTAGTAGTTCATCATCATGAAGAATATATTCGCAAAATCTTTAGCTTCTTCTGATTCATACCCTATTTTATTTTTAGCTAAATAACCATGTAAGTTCATAACACCGAGTCCAACTGAGTGTAACTCACTATTCGCTTTTCTAACGCCTGGTGCATTTTGGATATTAGCTTCATCACTAACTACAGTTAACGCATCCATTCCAGTATGAACAGAGTCTTTAATTTTACCTGTTTCCATGACGTTAACGATATTTAATGAACCTAAGTTACAAGATATATCACGTTTGATTTCATCTTCAATACCATAATCGTTAATTACTGATGTTTCTTGTAACTGGAAGATTTCTGTACATAAATTACTCATTTTAATTTGACCAATATTTGAATTGGCATGCACTTTATTCGCATTATCTTTAAACATTAAATATGGATAGCCCGATTGTAATTGTGTTTGTGCAATCATATTCAACATTTCTCTTGCATCTTTTTTCTTCTTAACGATATTAGGGTTTGCTACCATATCGTCATAATATTTTTCTAAATCAATATCATCTAGTGTTACACCATATTCTTGTTTAACCGTATGTGGTGCAAACATATAGAAATCTTTGCCTTCTTTTGCTAAATCAAAGAATTTAGAAGGTACAATTAAACCAGTAGAAATTGTTGATAAACGCAAGTCTTCATCAGCGTTTACTTTTTTAGTGTCTAAGAATTCTTCAACATCATAATGGAAGATATTTAAATAGACAGCACCAGCACCTGGACGTTGACCGAGTTGATCCGCGTAGCTAAATCCACCCTCTAACGCTTTCGCTACAGGTAACACACCTTTCGCTACACCTTTAATACCTTTAATAGCTTCACCACGGGCACGTAATTTAGATAGGTTGATTGCTACACCACCACCAATTTTACTTAGCTGTTTGGCAGTAGAATCAATGAAGTTGATAGAATTTAAGCTATCATCCACTTCTAACAAGAAACATGATACTAATTCACCACGACGTGCGCGTCCTGCATTTAAGAACGTTGGTGTCGCAGGTTGGTATCGTTGTTCAATCATCGCTAGAATAAATTGCTTTGCTTGTTGTTTATTGCCGTCTGCTAAATAAAGCGCAACGATTGCGACGTGTTGATTATAATCTTCTAGATATTGTGATTTATCGTTAGTTTTTAACGCATAATCTTTATAGAACTTACTAGCAGACATGTAGCTTGCAAATTCAAAGTTGATTGATTTAGCAAATTCAGTGATTTCAACTAAGTCTGCTTCGCTATATTTCTCGAAGACATTAAAATAAAAATTGTTATCTACGAGATAGTGTAATCGTTCAATCTCACTGTCAAAATAAATTGTTTTATCATGGATTTCTTCAAGGTAAACCGCTAATGCTTCCTGATCCTTCTCTAAGTTAAAGAAACCATTATCTTTACGTTTCGTAACTTCATTATTTAGTTCAATATGATTGTACTTTTTCTCGTTCATCATTTTCATTGAAATGCCCCACCTTATTTTTAAATTCAATAACATCTTTATTAGAACCTTGTACTTCAAATTTCATTAATAGAGGTACATGATATGATTCGGAAATTGTTTTACCCGCTTTAGCAAAGTTTTGTCCCCAGTTTCGGTTGCCACTTGCTGCAACTGCGCGTAAATTTTGATGATTAACATCTAAAAACGATTGTACTTCTTTAGGCACTTCACCAAATCCAATTGTTCCCGTAACTAAAATATAAGGTTCATCAAATGGATCTGTACAATTATCTTTAGTTATTTCCATTACATCTGAAATTTCACTTCGCTTGATAAATCTTCTTACATTACCAGAAAAAGAGAAATAAACTACTTTCATTGGAACGCCTTCTTTCGTCAGTCCATATTATTAACTAAAAAGAAGTTCTCTTAATTAAATAAGAAAACTTGCTAGACATTAAATACGACATATTTTAGACATTTATTTGGATGTCAACTAGCTGATGATCGTTATACTTAAAAGAAGTGACTTTCATTTCTAGCCACTACATGTAGTGTTTAGACTAAAATTTCGAGACTATTTCATCTATTAGCTCGTTCGTATAAATAGCATTGAATTGGGGATTTAGACTTAAAATCCAGTGTGAAATTTCTATTAAAATGAATAATTTGTATAACACAAACTTTTTATACAACCACAACATGTTGTGGTTCATTTACAAATTCAATACTATATTCTGTGTTTCATTATACAGAATTGCTCTCTTAATTGAAAGTAACTATTTCGTGACAAAAGTTCGGAAAAACGTCTGAATGTGCATCACATCAAAGTTAAATTGATACAAATATTTATTTTTGAATATTTAATGTGTTTTAGTTGCATTTTCACCAGCAATATAAATGATTGAATTGTCAGCGTTCTTGAAGACCAATTATTTAAACAATCAATGTATTTTGTACAATTATTCAAATATATATTATGTCTCTCTCTAAAAACACGAATATAACATTTATAAAAAAATGGCATCTAACGTGTTTTTATTTAAACAGAACATTTGTTCGTGTTTAAATCATATTACATCCCCATATTATTTTCAAGTATTTATGCATTACTAATTGAATTATGCTACTATATATACGGTAATTTTTTACAAATGAGGCGATTAACCTTGAATCCAAAAGTTAAGGGCATCATTGCAATTCTAATTTCAGCGATTGGTTTTAGTTTTATGTCTGTATTTTTCAGGCTTGCAGGAGACTTACCTGTATTTCAAAAATCATTAGCAAGAAATTTTGTCGCAATGTTTATCCCATTGTTTTTCATATTTAAATATAAACAGCCTATGTTCGGGAAATTAAGTAGTCAACCATTGTTAATTTCTCGCTCCACATTAGGACTTATAGGTGTCTTATTAAATATATATGCCATTGATCATATGGTATTAAGCGATGCAGATACTCTAATGAAACTTAATCCTTTTTGGACTATTTTACTGAGTTTAATTTTTCTAAATGAGAAAGTTCGTAAATATCAAATCGTTGCTATGATAGTAGCAATCTTTGGTATGTTATTTATCGTTAAACCTGAGTTCTCTTCAACAATGATTACGTCATTAGCCGGATTATTCTCAGGTATTTTCGCAGCCTCTGCATACACATGTGTTCGTGCACTTAGTACTAGAGAAGCACCTTATACTATCGTGTTTTATTTTTCATTATTTTCAGTTGTCGTTTTAATTCCGTTTTCAATTGCGACATATGAACCAATGACAACGATACAAATGGTTTACCTTTTAGGAGCGGGTCTTTCAGCAGCAGTTGGCCAAATTGGTATTACACTTGCCTATAGCTTTGCACCTGCGAAGGACATATCTATCTTTACGTATGCTTCGATTATTTTCACGGCAGTCTTCGGATTTATTCTGTTCGGAGAAACACCAGATTTCTATGCACTCATTGGTTATGTCATTATCATCGGCGCAAGCTATTATATGTTTGAAAAAGCGCGACGACAAACAGTAACAACGCAACACCAATCTAACACTAAGGAGTGATTCATATGGCGCAAGGACGTCAAAAAGAAGAACTACAAGATATTACTTTATTAGGTAATCAAAACAATAAATATGAATTTGACTATACGCCAGAAGTTTTAGAAACATTTGACAATAAACATCAAGGGCGCGATTACTTTGTAAAATTTAATTGTCCTGAATTTACATCTCTTTGTCCTATTACAGGTCAACCGGATTTCGCTACCATTTATATTTCATATATTCCAAATGTTAAAATGGTAGAATCTAAATCATTAAAATTATACTTATTTAGCTTTAGAAATCATGGCGACTTCCACGAGGATTGCATGAATATTATTATGAATGATTTAATAGAGTTAATGGATCCACATTATATCGAAGTTTGGGGTAAATTCACGCCACGTGGTGGTATCTCTATCGATCCATATACAAATTATGGTCGCCCTAATTCTAAATATGAAAAAATGGCTGAGCATCGATTAATGAACCACGATTTATATCCAGAAAAAATAGATAATAGATAAAAGATTAATAAAATCCACTAAATTGTTTGACAATTTAGTGGATTTTTTCATTATTTGTGATAATTTATTTAAATTTACTATTGCCTATTAGTGAATTAAAGCGTATTTTATTATTATCATTTAAAATTACAAAAGAGTAAGATGATCTAAATAAAGCAACTTATTCTCATTCGATTTTAAATCATCAACTCATTGACTGAAATTTCTAAAAATTTCTATTTTTAAGAAATTACATCATTTTACATATCATCATCTTGATTATTAAATTTCAGTCTTTAAAGGGAAGAAAGGATTGGGATACATATGGCAACAAACAATTCCCATGAACAAGCAGTTCAAACAATACCTCAGCGTGGATTCTTCGGACATCCTAATGGCTTAGGTGTACTATTCTTTGTAGAATTTTGGGAGCGATTTAGTTATTACGGTATGCGCGCCATGCTCATTTTCTACATGTATGACCAAATTAAAAATGGTGGTCTAGGCATTGACCAAACGACTGCAATGTCTATTATGTCCGTTTACGGGGCATTAATTTACATGTCTTCAATTCCAGGTGCATGGGTCGCAGATAGACTCTTCGGTACTAGAGGCGCGACCTTGATCGGTGCAGTATTGATTATTATTGGACATATTTGTTTAAGTTTACCATTCGCAATGTTTGGGTTATTTGCATCAATGTTCTTTATCATTATCGGTTCTGGTTTAATGAAACCAAATATTTCAAACATTGTTGGACGATTATATCCTGAGAATGATACACGTATGGATGCTGGGTTCGTTATATTCTATATGTCAGTTAACTTAGGCGCATTAATCTCACCAATTATCTTGCAACATTTCCTTGATGTGAAAAATTATCACGGCGGTTTCTTAATCGCAGCAATTGGTATGGCATTAGGTTTAGTATGGTATATGATTTTCAACAAGAAAAATTTAGGCTCTGTTGGTATGAATCCAACAAATCCACTTTCTCCTGAAGAAAAAAGAAAATATGGATTAATTGTTAGCTTAGTTGTAATCGTAATTGCTATTGTATTATTAGTTACATACTTTACTAATACATTATCATTTAATCTTATTAGTAATACAGTTTTAGTTCTAGGTATTGCATTACCAATTATTTACTTTACAACGATGATTCGTAGTAAAGAAGTTACAGATGTAGAACGTTCTCGCGTTAAAGCATTTATACCATTATTTATTCTAGGAATGTTATTCTGGGGAATTCAAGAACAAGGTTCAAACGTTTTAAATATTTATGGATTAGAACGTTCTGATATGCAACTGAATTTATTTGGTTGGCAGACACAATTTGGTGAAGCATGGTTCCAATCAATTAACCCGTTATTTATCCTACTCTTCGCACCAGTCGTTTCAACAATCTGGTTAAAAATGGGTAAAAGACAACCAAGCTTACCAGTCAAGTTTGGTATTGGTACCTTATTAGCAGGTGCTTCATATATTCTAATGGGACTTATCGGTATGAGTTATGGTGATTCACACTTCTCAGTAAACTGGGTTATCCTATCTTATGTAATCTGTGTAGTTGGTGAATTATGTTTATCTCCTACAGGTAATAGTGCAGCAGTTAAATTAGCACCGAAAGCATTTAATGCGCAAATGATGAGTGTTTGGTTATTAACAAACGCATCTGCACAAGCACTTAATGGTACGTTAGTTAAATTAATTGAACCTTTAGGTCAAACAAATTACTTTATCTTCTTAGGTAGTGTCGCAATTGTCATTACTGTGATTATCTTAGCTTTCACACCGAAGATTTCTAAAGCAATGAAAGGTATTCATTAACCTTTTAGACTATTTAAAAAGTGTCCTAATATTTAGGGATGGAACAATGAATTCAAATTGAATTCTGTTCCATCCTTTTTCTTTGTGTATCAACGTAAAAAGTGTAATCATAAAGACTTGAGCACTTGAAATAAGCAAATCATAATTAAGTAAACCTGATTTCGGGTAAATATAAGATAATTAAAGTAAATTACGAAAGTAGGCATTATTATGGATCAAACATTTAATCATGGGGTTCTTTTTTACCATGAACATAGTGGTCTAAAAGATATATATGATGGTTTAGGAGAAGTTACTAAATCGCTAACAACCATTTGTAAGCATTTATCCATTCAATTAAGTGAAAATGAAGGCGACATCATTAAATATTGTGAAGATATTAAAAATCAAAACTATAGCAGTGATGTGGATATTGTCTTCATATTAGGTGGGGATGGTACTGTTAACGAACTTATCAATGGTGTTATGACAAATCAACTCAACCTCCCTATCGGAATTATTCCTGGAGGGACATTTAATGACTTTACTAAAACATTAAATCTACATCCAGACTTCCGAAAAGCCAGTGAGCAGTTAAAGACTTCACATTTAGAATCGTATGATGTCATGAAAGTAAATGATACGTATGTACTCAATTTCGTTGGCTTAGGATTAATCGTTCAAAATGCTGAAAATGTCCAAGAAGGTCGTAAAGACATCTTCGGCAAGTTGAGCTATGTCGGTTCTACCGTTAAAACATTAATGAACCCTGAACATTTCGATTATAAATTAACTGTAGATGACAAAGAATATACAGGTAACACATCAATGCTTGTTGTTGCTAATGGCCCAAACATAGGCGGTAGTCGTATTCCACTTGTCGATTTATCTCCTCAAGATGGTAAAGTGAATAGCTTTATCTTTGATAAACAAAGTTTCACTATTCTTAATGACATCTTTAAGAAACGCGATAGTATGGATTGGAACGAAATTACAAATGGGATTGATCATATTGCTGGTGCGCATATTACATTATCCACGGATCCAATTATGAAAGTAGACATTGACGGTGAAATTAATTTAGAAACACCTATTTCTATTGAAGTTCTGCCAAAAGCAATTCAAATTCTAACTTTCCCAGAAAATGTTGAACAATAACTATTAATTCTATCAATATAAAAGCGATTAAGGTTAATGACTCATTCATCATACCTTAATCGCTTATTTTTAATTATGCTTCAAGAAAGAATGCTTCCACATCTTTCCATCCATAAACGGCTCTTCGTCAAATCGGACTGAAGAGTCCTAATATTGAGATTAAGCAACCTAAGAGTGTTTAATCTCTTTTTTTGTTGTTGAGGC
>NZ_JAESLA010000023.1:0-81104 GCF_017892405.1 Staphylococcus sp. GDY8P85P
TACTTGACTAATCGTAGGAAATGGGAGTGGGACAGAATTCTTTTTAAATTCGTCGTCCCACCCCCGCAAGGATGACTAGAACTGAAAAAAGCTTGATTTAAGCGCATTTTAGTTCAGTCAACTACTGCGAATTTGCAAAATAGCATCTTCATATTATTTATGTCCCAGACTCACTATAGTGAGATAATTTATATGTAATAAAAATTACAATTAACTCAATTTATAAATGAAAAAGCAAATCATTAAAATTCACTTATATATTTAATCGATAGTTATTTTACATTAGTAAATGCTTCATGAAGTTTAGATAATTCTTTTTCTAAACGTAGCATTAAATTTTTGCCGTCTTCTTTATTGACTAAACCAAGTTTAACCGCAAAGTCAACTTCTTTTTGTAAACCAAACATTTGTGTGTCGAGAACTTCTTCATATAACGGGCACGAAGGTAAAGTTAAATTATCCATTTGAACTTTAATTAAATGTAAGATTCTATCAGCATCTTGATTTAATTGCTCATAAGCCACGTTACTCATTTTCGTTTGCTTCGGCATCACATACTCCCCCTATCATTAAATATCTTCATATCAAAAGTTTATCTTACTACTTTTTAAAAAGCAAGTTTATTCAGTGAATACATGAATTTAATTGTGATAAAATAATGACTAGAACGAAATTAGGGAGTGGGCAAAAAATGATTCAAATCAAAGGCTTAGTCAAGTTCCCTATCACTTTAGATAGTACAACTTGGATATTCGATGATAGAAAAGTAAAGATCGAAGATATTGAAAGCGGTGTGTTTGAAGGAACAAAACCTATTAAATTTGAAGATAATCGTGAATGGAACAGAGCCATTCTTGAAGGACAAACGAATCCTCCAACTTTAAATTCAGAGATAAAATATCGTAAACGTTCTGTATTGGAAGATTCTTTCGCTATCAATATGACACCTTTCTTCAAAAATGCAGAACCGCAAGATAATGCGACTGCAATTAAATTATTTAATGAAAATGATGCTATTGAAGTTCCAATTGACTTGTTACCTTATCTGTTCTTCCAATTTGCGAAAGACGGTAAACGAATGTATGATGATAACGCTGTAGATAGCTTTGTTTATAACCCAGATGAGAAAGATTATACGTATGAATTTAAATATGTTACGCATATAGAGGTGATCTAATTTGCGTGAAGTACAATGTATAATTTGTGATACAAAGGTTTTAATTGATGAACATACGGTTGAAGCCAAACGACTTCGCAATAATCCAATCAGAACATTTATGTGTGATGATTGTAAAAGTCGCCTAGATAGACCAAAGCAACGTCTGAATACACACCACACAGTAAATTTTAATCCAAATGATGGATTGTAATTATTTATAATTGATTAAAACTTTTATATTTCACATAATTAGCCAGCAAACGGTAGTGTTTACCTTCGTTTACTGGCTTATTTCATATCACATTATTCCACTTAATTACATTTAAAATACACAAACTAAAAAACCAGTAAATGATGCTTAGCACACATTTACTGGTTTTTGCATAAAATATTCTAAATTATAATTTAGATTTCAACGATGCTTATTCTTCTTGCATCATTTGTTTCACACGTTTAGCTTCTTTTTCACGTAATGATTTATTTAAAATTTTCTTTCTTAGACGAATACTTTGAGGCGTTACTTCAACTAATTCATCATCATTAATATATTCTAACGCTTCTTCAAGTGTAAGTATTCTTGGACGATTCATTGTTTGTGTTTGGTCTTTAGTAGCTGAACGTACGTTTGTTTGATGTTTTGCTTTAGTAATGTTTACTGTTAAATCATTTTCACGGTTATGTTCACCAACAATCATACCTTCATACACTTCCGTACCTGGTTCCATGAAGTTTACACCACGATCTTCTAAGTTGATGATCGCATATGCTGTTGCTTGACCTTGGTCCATAGAAATTAATGCACCATTACGACGACCACCAATTTGTGCTTTAACACGAGGTCTAAATTCTTCGAAAGTATGGTTAATAATACCATATCCACGTGTCATAGACATAAATTCAGTTGTATAACCAATCATACCACGTGCTGGTACCATAAAGATAAGTCGTGTTAATCCATTATCAGTTGTTGACATATCTAACATTTCACCTTTACGTGCACCTAGAGATTCAATGACTGATCCTGCATTTTCAGAAGGTACTTCACATTGAACGCGTTCAAATGGTTCACTTAGAACACCATCAATTTCACGTAAAATAACTTGTGGTTTAGATACTTGAAGTTCAAATCCTTCACGTCTCATATTCTCGATTAAGATAGATAAATGTAATTCACCACGTCCTGCAACGACCCATGTGTCTGGAGAGTCAGTTGGTGTTACTTTTAATGAAACGTCTGTTTCAAGTTGTTGATCTAAACGTTCTTGGATTTGACGTGCAGTAACATAGTCACCTTCACGGCCAGCAAATGGTGAATTATTTACTTTGAATGTCATTTCAAGTGTTGGTTCATCAATACGTAACACAGGTAATGCTTCTTGATGATCAGTTGGTGTCACTGTTTCTCCGACGTTAATATCTTCCATTCCTGAAACCGCAATTAAATCACCCGCTTGTGCTTCTTCGATTTCTTCACGTTTCAAGCCAAAGTAACCAAAGATTTTAGTTACACGGAAATTCTTAACAGTACCATCTAATTTAATAAGCGATACGTTGTCACCTACGCGCATTTTACCTCTGAATACACGTCCGATACCAATACGTCCTACGTAGTCATTATAATCCAATAATGCGACTTGGAATTGTAACGGTTCATCATGATTGTCGATTGGTGCAGGTACATAATCAATAATTGTTTCATATAAAGACTGCATGTTTTCATCTTGTTTTTCTGAATCAAGACTAGCAGTACCATTTACAGCAGATGCATATACTACTGGGAAATCTAATTGTTCATCATTTGCTTCTAACTCGATGAATAAATCTAATACTTCATCCACTACGCCTTCAGGTCTTGCTGATGGTTTATCAATTTTATTTACAACCACAACAGGTTTTAAGTCTTGTTCTAGTGCTTTTTTAAGCACGAAACGTGTTTGAGGCATTGTACCTTCATAAGCATCGACAACAAGTACAACACCGTCTACCATTTTCATAATACGTTCTACTTCGCCACCAAAGTCAGCATGTCCAGGTGTATCTAAGATGTTTATTCTTGTACCTTTATAGTCAATCGCAGTATTTTTAGCAAGAATTGTAATACCACGTTCTCTTTCTAAATCATTAGAGTCCATTGCTCTTTCGTCAACATGTTCGTTCTCTCTGAAAATACCAGATTGTTTAAGTAATTCATCTACTAATGTAGTTTTACCATGGTCAACGTGCGCAATGATTGCAATATTACGTACATCTTCTCTTCTATTAGTCATTTTATTATTCCTTTCTCGAGTAAACTCCCACTTTTAATTACAACTTTTTTATTATATCATATTATTAGTAAAAGATAACAAAAAGGTGGGGTATGGGATGGAAAAACCTAAGTCTAAAGGTATATTTTGGTTGCTATCCATTATAGCAGTAATATTTTTAGTGCTTTTTAGTTTCAGCGTTGGTGCTGGTAGTATTCCAATGATGATTTTAACATTTATACTTTTCATTGCAACTTTTGGCGCTGGTTTCACGCTTAAAAAGAAGTACCGTGAAAATGACTGGCTTTAATATAATAAAAATGTCTCGGTAGTACTATTTGGAAGATGCACATCTTTCAAAGTTGACTGACCGAGACATTTTTTATTTTTTGAAACGTTGATGCAATTCTGTTAAAACGGCGTTATTCGGATTTAAATAATCAACCAAAATTTCATTATGCGTCGTCTTATTTCCAACTAGAACAGAATTAGCACTTTCTATTGTCAGTGGTTCACCTAATAAATTACTTCCAACGCCACCAACTTCATTTAAAACAATTAAGCCACCTGCAAAATCCCAAGGTTGCAACCTTGGCGTAATATATGCAGCCAATTGTCCCTTAGCAACACTTATAATTTCTAAAGCTGCACTTCCAAATGCTCTACAACTTCTTGCTTGATTTACAATTTCTGAAAAAATTGGTCCCATTTTAGGTTTGGTAATCCAATTGGGATTAATACCTATTAAGCTTTGCTTTAAATGCGTATCATTTAATGGTTTTAATTCATGCTTATTCTCAAATGCACCCTCGCCCACTTTCGCATGATAGAGGACATCTTTCATCACGTCATAAACTAATCCAGCATATGGCTTACCATCACGATAAATACCTATTGATATCGCAAAGCCTTCTTGCTGGTGAACAAAATTGAGCGTTCCGTCAATTGGATCGACAACCCATACTACACCTTTGACGTCTTCCATATTATGACCATGTCCTTCTTCACCAATTACACGATGATCAGGATAATTTCTTAGTATGGCATCATAAATATAATTCTCAGTTGCTTTATCCACATTCGTAACTAGATCATTCGGGTTTGACTTCGTTTCAATACTCAGTTCTTCTTTCATCATAAATCTTACTTTATTACCCGCTTCTAATATCAAACCTTGAGCAAATTCGTATAGTGACATATCATCATCTCCTGTTGTTTCCTATTATACAGAATTTTAGTCAATATAATCTACACATCTTTGTATACCTTATTATAATGAGTTTAAACGCAAATAATCTCAATTCAGCATTTGGATAGATTCAGTCAATCTGTGCTACAATAACGGTAAATTATTTTCTGAAAAGGAGCAACGCTAATGACACAATATACATTTAAACCTAAAGATTTCAAAGCGTTTGAAGTTGAAGGCTTAGATGCTCGAATGGAAGCATTAAATGAGTACGTACGTCCACAACTTCATCAATTAGGGGATTATTTTAGTGAATATTTCACCTCTCAAACTGGAGAAACCTTTTATGCTCATGTTGCAAAACATGCACGTAGAAGTGTAAACCCACCTGTAGATACGTGGGTTGCTTTTGCTCCTAATAAACGTGGATATAAGATGCTACCTCATTTCCAAATTGGTTTATTTAAAGACCATTTATTTTTAATGTTTGGCGTTATGCATGAAGGTAAAGATAAAGCTGAACGTGTGAAAGTATTTGATAAACACTTTGATACGCTTAAACATTTACCTGAAGATTATCAAGTAAGTTTAGATCATATGAAACCTGAAAAATCTTACATTAAAGATTTAAGTGATGCTGAATTACACCAAGCGATTGATCGTGTGAAACATGTTAAAAAGGGAGAATTTTTTGTTGCACGTACACTCTCCCCTAATGATGCTGAATTAAAATCGGATAAGGCATTTTTAGCTTTCGTTAAAGAAACATTTGATGAATTTTTAAAATTCTACGAATAACCTCAAAGTTTAACGCTATTTTAATAGTTGTCATTATGATATAAGCTTATGAAATAAGTGAACTAGGTAGTACAGACGCAGTAGCTGACTGAATTGGAAAGGTACTTACATGATTCTTTTCTCAACATTCATCATCCGTACTGGCAGAAACTAAAAAAACATTATATGAAGCAATTTAATAATCCAAATAACTTTGGAGTGGGAAGACGAATGTGATAAGCGTTCTAACCCACTCCCTTAATTTTTTACTTTGAATTTATTAGGTTGACCTAAAAATAAAGTTGGATTATTATAAAACATATAGTTTGAAGGAGTTTTATCATGGGTATAAAAGACAACAATGAACAACGTAGTTTAGATGAAATTAATAGCACAATCGAATTTAATGGTACACAACGTACGAGTCAAAAGTTTTTAGCATTTCTTGGTCCAGGCTTACTTGTAGCAGTAGGCTATATGGATCCAGGAAATTGGATTACATCAATGCAAGGTGGCGCACAATTTGGTTATACCTTATTATTTATCATTTTGATTTCAAGTTTGTCAGCAATGTTATTGCAAAGTATGACTGTTCGCTTAGGTATCGCAACTGATAAAGATTTGGCACAAATGACACGTCATTATTTAAATAAACCGACTGCAATTATATTTTGGATTATCGCTGAGCTTGCAATCATTGCGACTGATATTGCCGAAGTAATTGGAAGTGCTATCGCTTTAGATTTACTTTTCGATATACCTTTAATCATCGGCGCATTGATTACAGTTTTGGATGTATTTTTGTTACTTTTTATAATGAAGTTTGGCTTTCGTAAGATTGAAGCAATCGTCGGTACATTAATTTTTACTGTACTTATGATTTTTGTATTTGAAGTCTTCATCTCATCACCGAATACAATTGAAATACTTAATGGCTTTATTCCTCATCATCAAATTATTACTGATCATAATATTCTGTATATTGCATTAGGTATTATTGGCGCTACGATTATGCCTCATAATTTATATTTGCATTCATCAATCGTGCAATCCCGAAAGTATAATCGTCACAGCCTTACTGATAAAGCCCAAGCGATTAAATATGCAACGATTGATTCTAATATACAATTAAGTATCGCATTTATTGTGAACTGTTTATTACTCGTTCTTGGCGCTGCCCTATTTTATGGTGTCAATTCGAATAATTTAGGTGGCTTTTATGATTTATATCACGCATTAAGAACGCAACCTGTCTTAGGTGTTGTGATGGGGAGTATTATGAGCACTTTATTCGCAGTAGCATTGTTAGCTTCTGGTCAAAATTCAACTATTACAGGTACACTTGCAGGTCAAATAGTGATGGAAGGTTTCTTAAAATTATCCATTCCAAATTGGATGAGACGACTAATCACAAGAAGTTTAGCCGTCATCCCTGTTTTAGTATGTCTTATTATTTTTCGGGGTAACGAATCTAAAATGGAGCAATTGCTCGTATTTTCTCAAGTCTTCTTAAGTATTGCATTACCCTTCTCATTAATACCGTTACAATTAGCCACTAGTAATAAAACATTAATGGGACCATTTCAAAATAAAAAATGGGTAAATATATGTGCTTGGAGTTTAATCATTATACTAAGCTTCCTAAATATTTATCTGATTATAGAAACATTTAAAGAATTATAAAATTAAACGGCAAAATGAAGAAGGGAGTGGAACAGAATTCTTTGGAATTCGTCGTAACCCCAGCTTGCTTTGCTTGTAGAATTTCTTGATGAAATTCTCTTTGCTGGGGCCCCGAACCCCAGCTTGCTTTGCTTGTAAAATCACTTTCGTGATTTTTTGTGTTGGGCCCCCGCCCACCTCCGCAAGGGTGACTAGGACTGAGAAAAGCTTGAATTAAGCGCCTTCTCAGTTCAGTCAGCTACTGCGAATTTGCTAAATAGCTTCATTATATTATTTTTGTCCCAGCCTCTATTTAGCTAGGTATTATTTCCTTTGCACATCTATTTTCACTCTACATTTTAATAAATATAGGGATCATCTTTCTTACGATCATTATAAGCCCTTTCAGATTGCCAATCATCCATTGATGGCTTGACTGATTTTGGCTTTTTGTTAGGTTGATTTGGATCTTTTTTAACAAATAGCATTATTGCTACAACAATCCATAGCACGCCTGCAATTAAACTCATATTGAATATACCTACTAACGCTGCAACAATAAGTAGCGAACCAGCTAATATAGGTCGTCCTTTAATGATAGACATTCCAATAATGCCTAAAAGTGTTGAGAAAATAAGTGTTCCCATAGAAAAAGTCATTGCAAAGTTTATCATTTCAGGCGTAACCTTCACATCCTGATTACCAAATTGTTTTAACATTTGCTGGTATTGTTCCGTATTACTATTTTGTCTTACCGTAAAATATGATATTAATGACATAATCAAATACATCATACTTAAACCACAAGCAATCCAGCCAAGAATTAATTCTACCTTTCGATTCACACACTACACCTCCAATATTGAAGTATTTAATTAAATCATACTAAAATTATAATTTATTTGCGACTAACTTAATAATTTATACATATAGATATATATAAAACGGTTAAGCCATAAATGACTTAACCGTTTTAAGGAGATATTAATCTTTATTATCTTCGTTGTTATTTGATTCTTTATCTGATTCAATATCATCTTTATTCAATATTTGTTTACGTTCTTCATAATTCATACGTCGTTGACTAACTGCACTTGGTTGATTTTTGCGACGCTCTTTCATACGTTGATTATAAGCTTTACGTTTTTCTTTTTTCTTGGCTTTAAGTTCAGCCTTTTCTCTTTTACGTTGCGCTTTTTCTTCTTTTTTATCAATTTTCGGCTCTGAATCAACCACATTTTCAGCAAAATCATTTGAATCTTGATCAATGTTGTTATCGTACTGAGATTGTTTATTCGATTTCTGATTGTATTTAGCCTGTCTTGAAAGTACGCCAGTTGCTTCATTCTCATTAGCATCTGTGTGGTACTCATCAGTGAGTGCACGTTTTGGATATTGATTATATTTATCTTCCTCAGTGTCAGTTGCTAAATCTTGCTCAGCATCATTACGAAGTGTTGTGTCATCAAAGTTGTTATCTCGATAATTATTATCGATATCATCATTGTAATATGGTTTTTTACGACGTGTACGACGGTCTGATTTTTTAGTTTTATGTGGTGGTTCCACATCGTCTTGTTCATAATCGTCATACTGGTTATGATTATCGTAACCATAGTCGTCATTAATATTTCTATTTGATCCATAATAACGATCATCATAATCATTATATTCATCTCTAGGATAGTAATGCGGTTCATAGCCTTGTGATGGACCGTACATAGGTACTGTTTCAACCTTACTCTTCCGTGCAAACATCATGATTGCAATGATAAAGAAGAAAATAGGAATAATTAATGTTACGAATAATAATACCAATGGCAATGTAATAATTGAGGCAATTAAGAATAAGAATCCAGAAAGTATTCTCATATTCATAGATATTAACGCTAAAAATGAAATAAGCAAACATACTATGAAATAAACAATAATTGCCCATACACCATTTTGTAACCAAATCACAAATTGTGTGGTATTTAAACTATTATTTGTTAAAATCTGCTGAATTAGTTCATTATTATTCATTGAGTTTTCAAGATTTTGAATTGATGTATCATTACTAAATGACACGAGTGCAATAAACATTGTAATAACCGTCAATATAAGTAAGAAAATCCAACTAAACCAACCTAAAAGTTTTTCAGTCAGACGACTCACAGGCCGTTTGATTTGCGTGTAACGTTCTCCTGACATGTATTACAACTCCTTATATAACTTATCAAATAATTATATCTAATTCATTATAAAATAACTACTATTTATAGTCTATTTTAAAGACATTTTAAAGTTTAAGAAACTTTCGTTATATTCTCCTAATGTTTTAGGTCCTAAATCTTTATAAACTTCTAATCGCGCTTGCTCTTTTTGCGTTGGATAGAAACGATGATCATCTCTTACTTCTTTAGGTAATAACTGACGTGCAGCTTTATTTGGTGTAGCGTATCCTACCCACTCTGTATTCTGTTTGTTATTTTTAGCGTCAAGAAGGAAATTCATAAATTTATAAGCACCTTCTTTGTTTTGCGCTGTCTTAGGAATAACCATGTTATCAAACCATAGATTAGATCCCTCTTTCGGAATCACATAATTATATTTGTCACTATTTTGCACTAGTGGAGCTGCAACACCACTCCAAACGACTGCGATATTCCCTTCATTTTGTTCAAGCATCATTGTAACCTCGTCTCCAACAACACCACGAACTTGAGGTGCCAGATGGTGTAAATCCTTCTCCGCTTCTTTTAAATGATTGGGATTAGTATCATTTAAACTATAGCCTAATTTATTTAAAGCTAATCCCATAATTTCACGTGCACCATCCACTAATAGAACATCATTTTTATATTTGGGTTGGTATAAAGTACGCCAGCTACTAAAGTCTTCATTTGGATAGGCTTGCTTATTATATAAAATACCCACTGTTCCAAAGAAATAAGGTAGTGAATATTTATTATTTCTATCGTATGACATATTCATATAATTAGGATCTAAATTTTTAATATTGGGAACCTTACTATGGTCAAGTGGTTCTAGTAAATTTTCACGTTTCAATTTTTGAACCGTATATTCACTTGGAAAAGCCACATCATAATGCGTTCCACCATTTCGAATTTTAGCTTCCATCGCTTCATTCGAATCAAACGTTTCATATACAACTTGAATGCCCGTTTCTTTCTCAAATTGTTTAATTAAATCTGGGTCAATATATTCGCCCCAATTATATACATAAATCTTTTCACCAGTACTCGTATTATCCTGCGATTTAAACCAGTGACTAATACCTAAGCAAATTAAACCGACAACAATGGCACCCAATATAAGTTGTAAAAATTGCTTCACTGTTGTACACCTCGCTTAGCTAAATGTCGTTTTTTCACTGAACGTTGTATTGCATAATAACCAACAATTCCTAATACAATAGCAGCGAATAAAATCGTTGAAATGGCATTAATTTCCATACTAATTCCTTTACGTGCCATAGCATAGACTTCGACAGACAGTACACTAAATCCGTTACCCGTCACGAAGAAACTTACTGTAAAATCATCTAATGAATACGTTAAAGCCATAAAAAAACCACCAATAATGGAAGGCATTAAGTTTGGAATCAATACACGTCCAAGTATTTGTGATTCTGATGCGCCTAAATCGCGTGCAGCATTCAATATATTGTTATTCATTTCATAAAGTTGTGGTAACACTACGATAACAACAATTGGAATACAGAATGCAATATGAGATGCAAGCACCGTTCCAAAGCCTAAACCTAACCCAGTTATATGTCCAACTGCTGTAAACATAATTAAAAATGAAGCACCTATCACTACATCTGAGGAAACCATTAGTACATTATTAAGTGTTAACAAAGTTACTTTGAATTTTTTATTTCTTAAGTAATATAACGAAATAGCACCAAATGTTCCTATAATAGTAGAAATCGCTGCCGCTAATAGTGCAACTGCTATTGTATTAAAAATAACAGACATTAAACGGTCATTTTGAAACAGACTTTGATAATGCTCTAGAGTGAAATGTTCAAAATGAATCATATTTCCCGCTGAATTAAATGAATAAAACATAAGGAAAAATATCGGAACATATAATATCACTAATAGGATGCCAATATATAATTTTCCATACCACTTCATTTAAT
Organism: Staphylococcus sp. GDY8P85P; assembly: GCF_017892405.1. Taxonomy (NCBI): domain Bacteria; kingdom Bacillati; phylum Bacillota; class Bacilli; order Caryophanales; family Staphylococcaceae; genus Staphylococcus; species Staphylococcus sp. GDY8P85P. Next base: position 11,187 of record NZ_JAESLA010000023.1, read on the forward strand.
TCACCTTCTTTCGTCCGTTGATTTTGATTTAGTAATAATTAAAATAAACGCCATAAATACAATTAAGAAAATAGCAATTGTAGAACCCATACCATAATTTTGAATCACTAGAAATTGTTCTTCAATTGATGTACCAATATTAATTACTTTATTACCCGCAATCAATCGTGTAATCATGAATAATGATAATGCTGGGATAAAGGTTACTTGAATGCCTGTCATGACACCTTCTTTAGTCAAAGGTACGATTACTTTTCTAAAAGTTGTAAAAGGACTAGCTCCCAAATCACTTGAAGCTTGTAACAAATTATTAGGAATTGCTTTCATACTATTAAATATCGGTAGAATCATAAATGGTATATAAATATAACTTGCTACTAATAAAAATGCGCCTGGCGTAAATAAAAGATTAGCTGCCGGTAAATGAATAAAATTAAGAAATTTGTTAATCAAACCTTCATGACTTAATATGCCAATAAACGCATATGTTTTTAGTAAAAGATTTATCCACGTAGGAATAATTAAAATGAGCAACCACATATTTTGATTTTTTGATGCACGAATAAAGTAAGCAGCCGGATAACTAATTAACAAAGTAATTATTGTAATAAGCGCTGCATAAAAAATTGAATCCCACATCATCTTTAAATATTTCAATGATAATATTTGTTCATAATTGGTAAAACTAAAATGACCATTTAGATCGGTAAATGAGAAATATACGAGTAAAATAACTGGTATGATAATGAATAATAACATCCATAATAAATATGGAATGATGAGCACTTTATTAATATTACGCATTGTCTAACGCCTCGTAACTTTCAATACGTTTATCAAACTCTTCTTCTGTTTCACCAGGAACCATGATATGAATTGCTTCCGGGTCAAAATAAAGTCCAACTTCGCTGCCGACTTCAGCTTTTTTAGTTGTTTGTATTACCCACTCATACCCTTTTCGATCAATACAGCAAATTTCATAATGTACGCCTCTGAATAACATTGAGTCTACAGTGGCTTTGAATAACCCTTTGTCCGATGCTATTAATGAAATATCCTCAGGTCTGATGACAACTTCTACTTTCTTCCCAGAGGGTATCCCCGCGTCTACACATTCAAAATCTTGACCATAGATATTCACTACAAAATCCTCTACCATTTTGCCTTCAACGATATTAGATTCACCTATAAAATCAGCAACAAAACGGTTGACCGGCTCATCATAAATATCTGTTGGTGTACCAAATTGTTGGATTTTACCATCTTTCATAACAAAGATATAATCACTTAAAGCCAACGCCTCTTCTTGATCGTGCGTTACAAATATGAATGTTATTCCTAGGCGTTTTTGTAGTTCACGTAATTCATATTGCATCTCTGTTCTTAATTTTAAATCTAAAGCGGATAATGATTCATCCAACAATAATATTTCAGGTTCGTTGACAATGGCTCTTGCAATTGCCACACGCTGTTTCTGACCGCCACTCATTTCATTGATGTTACGTTGTTCATATCCTGATAACTTCACAAGTCTTAATGCATCTTTTACTTTTTTATCGATATCTTTTTTAGAATATTTTTTTAACTTTAATCCAAAAGCTATATTATCGTAAACATTTAAATGTGGAAATAAAGCATAATCTTGGAAAACGGTATTTACCTTTCTCTTATTCGCAGGCAAATCACCTATTGATTTATTTAAATAGATAATATCTCCATCATCTGGTTGTTCAAATCCAGCTATAAGCTTCAATATCGTTGTTTTCCCACAACCTGAAGGACCTAGTAATGTGTAGAAATGACCTGATTCTATCTCTAAATCCATTTTGTTCAATATTGTTACATCGTCAAAACCTTTTGTCACACCTTTAAATGATAACAATGGCTCCATTACTATTCTCCTCCCTTATAAATATGATGCTGTCGCAACTATCAAAATTTCTATTTCTTCTGATGTTTCATTATGTAATTGATGAATTTCATCAGCCCTAAAGTATAAAACATCCTCTTCATTAGCCTGGTATCGTGACTTTCCTAAAGTCAGCGTTACACATCCTTTTAAACAATATATAAATGTGTCTGATTCAGATGGATCAAAATGTTTATAGGATGCACCTGGTTTCAATGATAATATGAGCGGTTCCATTTCAAATTCATTTGATTTCATTACCAACCAATTAAGAACATATCCTCTATCATATTCATCATAAACTGTGCGCTCATCTCTCGTGTAAAGCACTTTTTCTTTTGATTTTTCTTTAAAAAAATCACTTGGAGATGTACCTAACACCTCTAGAATATTTAAAAAGGTTTCCATGCTAGGAGAAGCATGCTGACTTTCAATTTGAGAGATGTATCCTTTGGACAAATCTGTACGTTCTGCTAACTCTTCTTGTGTTAAATTCTTTATACGTCTTAAATTACGTAATTTATTGCCAATTTGCATTGTTAATCACCTTAAAAAAAGCTATACCTTGTTTACTAATATTAAACATTTTGTTTAATGCTTAATAAAAGTATCAAAATATAGCTTTGACTTCAATAGTTTTTTGAAATTAAATATAAATTAATCTAATAGACTTTATAAGTTTTGATAGTTCACATAGAACATCGCTAAGTTAATTAGCGCTAAACGACGTTTGATCAGGATTATTTTTCACTTCTTGTATGACTTTGTAGCTGTTATAACTACTCTTTTCTTCAAATTCTTTAAATAATTGCTTTTCCTCTGCTTTACCAGGAACGATTTCTTTAAAACGTTTATAATGCTGCATTAAGTCTTGACCATTGATCGATTTTTCATAATAGCTTTCAATTTTATTGAAAAAGGCAATCACATCGACCATTTCTTCGTTAGTCCAATCTAAATCTAGCGGATATTGATACTCCATCTAAACCCTCCTTTTTATTATTTTAGCCGTTATTAATCTTATACCCATTACAGCTAGATAATATTAAAAAAGGGGTGAAACCAAGTTCAAATATGAACTTGAGTTGCACCCCTGTTGACTGTTAAATAACTATAATACAGTTATTCAATTTATGAAATTAGTCTATTCGACTAAACATTAATTATTACATAGTGTGGATTGGTAATCCAATTGCTTTTTCAGCAGCTTCCATAGACATTTCACCTAATGTTGGGTGAGCGTGTACAGTTAATGCGATATCTTCAGCATTCATACCAGCTTCAATAGCTAAACCTAATTCAGAGATAATGTCTGAAGCGCCGTTACCAGCAATTTGTGCACCGATAACAGTACCGTCTTCTTTTAATGTGATAAGTTTAACGAAACCAGTAGTATCATCTAATGATAATGCACGGCCATTACCAGCATAAGGGAATTTAGAAGCTTTATAGTCTAAACCTTCTTCTTTAGCTTGTGCTTCAGTGTAACCAACTTGAGCTAATTCTGGCTCAGTGAAACATACAGCTGGCATACCGATGTAGTCTACTTCTGATGCTTGGCCAGAAATAGCTTCAGCAGCTACTTTAGCTTCATAACTTGCTTTATGAGCAAGTGGTAAACCAGGAACGATATCACCAATTGCATAAATATTGTCGATAGAAGTACGGCTTTGTTTGTCTACTTCTAATAATCCACGATCAGCGAATTTAAGGCCTAATTCTTCTAAACCTAATTCGTCTGTGTTTGGACGACGACCAACAGTTACTAATACATAATCAGCTTCGATAGTTTTTTCTTCACCTTTAGCTTCATAAGTAACTTTAACGCCATTTTCAGTTTCTTCAGCATTTTTAGCCATTGCTTCAGTAATGATTTCAACGCCTTTAGCTTTCATGCCTTTTTTAACTGGTTGAACCATTTGTTTTTCGAATCCGCCAAGAATTTCTTTAGCGCCTTCTAAAATAGTAACGTCTGAACCGAAGTTAGCAAATGCAGTACCAAGTTCTGAACCAATGTAACCACCGCCGACAACGACTAATTTACCTGGAACTTCTTGTAAATTTAAAGCACCTGTTGAATCGATAACACGTTTACCGAATTCAAAGTTAGGAATTTCGATTGGTCTTGAACCTGTTGCGATAATAGCGTGTTTGAAGTTATAAGTTTGAGCACTTTTTTCGTCCATAACACGTAAGCTATTATTATCAACGAAATATGCTTCACCTTTAACGATTTCAACTTTATTACCTTTTAATAAGCCTTCAACACCACCAGTTAATTTGTTAACAACTGATTTTTTGAATTCTTGAACTTTGTCAAATTTAAGTGATACGCTTTCAGCGATAACACCTAAGTTTTCAGAGTGTTGTGCTTCTACAAAGCGGTGTGAAGCGTGTAATAATGCTTTAGAAGGAATACAACCAACGTTTAAGCATACACCACCTAAGTTACCTTTCTCAACGATAGTAACTTTTTGTCCTAATTGTGCTGCACGAATTGCTGCAACGTATCCACCAGGACCTGCTCCGATTACAATAGTATCTGTTTCAATTGGGAAATCTCCAACTACCATGTTTTACCCCTCCATTAATAATAATTCTGGATTATTTAATAAGCGTTTAATGTGATTCATAGCGTTTTGTCCAGTTGCACCATCAATTTGTCTGTGGTCAAAGCTTAATGATAAAGCTAATACTGGAGCTGCTACGATTTCACCGTCTTTAACGATAGGTTTTTGAGCAATACGGCCAATACCTAAGATAGCTACTTCTGGGTGGTTGATAACTGGAGTGAACCATTGTCCACCAGCTGAACCGATATTACTGATTGTGCATGTAGCACCTTTCATTTCGTCAGATGTTAATTTACCATCACGCGCTTTAACAGCTAATTCGTTGATTTCATCTGAAATTTGGAAGATTGATTTACGGTCTGCATTTTTAACTACAGGTACTAATAAACCTCTTTCAGTGTCAGCAGCAATACCAATGTTCCAATAGTGTTTGTGTACGATTTCGCCAGCTTCTTCGTTGAATGAAGTGTTAAGTGCTGGGTATTTTTTAAGTGCAGAAACTAATGCTTTAACAACATATGGTAAGAAAGTTAATTTAATACCTTGTTCAGCTGCAACTTCTTTGAATTTTTTACGGTGATCCCATAAATCTTGAACATCAATTTCATCCATTAATGTTACGTGAGGAGCAGTGTGTTTAGAGTTAACCATTGCTTTCGCAATTGCTCTACGCATTGCTGGGATTTTTTCTGTAGTTTCAGGGAAGTCACCTTCAGGTACAGATTGTGTTTGAACTGCAGAAGTATCTTCTGATGTTGAAGCAGCTGCACTTTCGTTTGAAGCTGTTACTGCTTGCGCACCGCCACCATTTAAGTGGTTGTCGATATCTTCTTTAGTAATACGACCATTTTTACCTGAACCAACTACTGCTTTGATGTTAACGCCTTTTTCACGAGCATATTTACGAACAGATGGCATAGCTTTGATTTGTCTATTTTCATCTACTTCTTCATCTTGTGAAGCTGATGCTGCTGGTGCTTCTTCTGTTTTAGCTTCTTCTTGAGCTGGTGCTTCTTCTGTTGAAGCATCGTCATCATGACCACCTTTAAATTGCATATCTTCTGCATCAGGTGCGTCGATTTTAACAATAACATCACCTACTACTGCTACAGTACCTTCGTCAACTACAACTTCTTCAACAGTACCGCTAACAGGAGATGGGATTTCAACTACAGATTTGTCATTTTGAACCTCTGCTAATACATCATCTTCTTCAATTGTATCTCCGACTTTAACAAACCATTTTACAATTTCACCTTCGTGGATACCTTCACCAATGTCGGGTAATCTAAATTCAAATGCCACGTTCTTGTCCTCCTAGATTTCTTATTCATCATTTAATAAATTTATAACATAGAGCAAGGACAGAATAATTTGAACACCTACATCAAATTACTTTGCCCTACGTCTCTAGTTTACACTTACTTACTTACTTCCTATAAGTCTGATTGCTAGCTAATTGTTAAGCTAAAAGTATTAGAATTCTAATGTAGCTTTAGCTTGTTCAACGATGTCGTTTTTGTTTGGTAACCAAACATTTTCAGCTTGAGTAAATGGATATACTGTATCAGCAGCAGCTACACGAGCGATTGGTGCTTCTAATGAAAGGATAGCACGTTCAGCTAATTCAGCAGCTACTGTAGCACCAACACCAGCTTGACGTTGTGCTTCTTGAACTACTACAGCACGACCAGTTTTTTTAACTGAAGCAACTAAAGTATCGATGTCGATAGGTTGTACAGTACGTAAGTCAATAACTTCTACTGAGTAACCTTCTTTTTCTAATTCTTCAGCAGCTTTTTCAGATTCTTGAACCATTGCACCGTAAGCGATTAATGTGATGTCGTTACCTTCTTTTCTCACATTAGCTTTACCGATGTCAATTGTATATTCTTCTTCTGGAACTTCTTCACGGAATGAACGGTATAATTTCATGTGCTCTAAATATACAACTGGATCATTTGATCTGATTGATGATAGTAATAAACCTTTAGCATCATATGGGCCTGAAGGAATAACTACTTTAATACCTGGTGATTGAGCTAAAATACCTTCTAAGTTATCAGCGTGTAATTCAGGTGTATGAACACCACCACCGAATGGTGCACGGATTGTAACAGGTGCTACTTTAGAACCACCTGAACGGAAACGTGTACGAGCAATTTGACCAGCAACTTCGTCAAATACTTCAAATACGAAACCAAGGAATTGGATTTCCATTACTGGACGGAAACCTTCTACAGTTAAACCAAGAGCTAAACCACCGATACCAGATTCAGCTAATGGCGTATCGAATACACGATCTTCACCGAATTCTTTTTGTAAACCTTCAGTTACACGGAATACACCACCGTTAACACCAACGTCTTCACCGAAAACTACTACGTTTTCGTCATTTTGCAATTCAGTTTTAAGCGCATTGTTAATCGCTTGAACCATTGTCATTTGTGCCATGGCTTATTTCGACTCCTTCTCTTTGTAAATTTCATATTGTTCAGCTAAGTTTTGAGGCATATCTTCGTACATGATATCCATTAAGTCAATAACTGTTTGTTTTGGAGTATTGTCAGCCTCTTTGATAGCTTTCTTGATGTCGTCTTTAGCACGTTCAATAACTTCATTTTCTTTATCTTCGTTCCATAATCCTTTGTTTTCTAAGAATTTTCTGAAACGAACTAATGGGTCTTTTTTCTTCCAATCTTCATCTTCATCTGAAGTTCTGTAACGAGTTGGGTCATCTCCAGCCATTGTATGAGGACCATAACGATAAGTCATAGTTTCAATTAATGTTGGACCTTCACCATTAATAGCACGATCACGAGCTTCTTTAGTAGCTTGGTATACAGCTAATGCATCCATACCATCAACTTGGATACCAGGGATACCTACTGCAATAGCTTTTTGAGCTAATGAAGTTGCTGCTGTTTGTTTACTACGTGGAGTAGAAATAGCGTAGTTGTTATTTTGGATAACAAAAATTGCTGGTGCTTTGTAAGCTGAAGCAAAGTTGATACCTTCATAGAAGTCACCTTGTGATGAACCACCGTCACCAGTGTAAGTGATCGCTACTGCTTTTTTACCACGTTTTTTAATACCGAATGCTACACCAGCAGTTTGAATGTATTGTGCACCGATAATGATTTGTGGACTGAATGCATTAACACCTTCAGGGAATTGATTTCCTTTAAAGTGTCCTCTTGAGAATAAGAAAGCTTCAGTTAATGGTAAACCATGCCAAATGATTTGTGGCACGTCACGGTAACCTGGTAAGATGAAGTCTTCTTTTTCTAAAGCGTATTGTGAAGCTAATTGTGAAGCTTCTTGTCCAGCTGTTGGCGCATAGAAACCTAAACGACCTTGTCTATTTAATGAAATAGAACGTTGGTCAAGAATACGTGTCCACACCATTCTTTCCATTAATTCTACTAGTTGTTCATCAGTTAAATCAGGTACTAAGTCTTCATTTACGACATTACCATCAACATCCAAAATTTGAACCATTTCAAATTTCGACTGAGTATCATTTAATACTTTTACTGCATCGAATTGGGCTTGTAACTTAGGAGCCATTCAATTCACCATACCTTTCCCATATAATAGAAATTCATTTTATCCTCTCATAGTGTACCACAATTTATTTGTACTGTTAAATATTTTAATAAAGTTCTGTATTACTAAAAAAGATACAGTTTTTCCAACTGTATCATTATCGATATTCAATCTGTATCAATACGAAAAGTACTACAGATTATCAACATCTTGTTTTTCTTTATTTACTGTGTTCATAGCTTTTGAATATTCTTTAAATTTGTCTTGGAAATTCTTCTGTGCTTTATTTAATGCATCATTCTTTTCATCTACTTGAGATTGCGTTATACCATCCTGTTTGATAAGTTCGAATAAATCTTTTTCTTTATCTAAAACATTCTTATAGGCATCCGCATATTTGTCATGGACTTTATATTTGTTTTTAACTGCATCATCTAATTGTTTAAGTTCTTTTTTCTTGTCATCACTTTTAATTTCTTTGATGTGTGACTCGCCTTTATTAAATTGTTTCTTAGAATCATCTAATGCTGCTATTTCTTTATCAAATGTATCTTCTCTTTGTTTAATATTATCAAGAATATCATCAGCAGCTTTCTTACGTGTTTCCTCGTTATCACTATTCGCTTTTTTATATAAATCTTGTTTCTTTTCTTCAAGAGAATTTAATTTCTTGCTAATACTATTAATCGGTTGTTCTTTATCAAACGCTTTTTGAACATTTTCATTGTATGCTTTCACTTCTTTTTTATCTGTTGTACAGCCTGCTAATAAAACTGTCGACGCTGCTACTACTGCAACTGTTTTACGTAGTTTCATTGAGTGTAAACCTCCTCGTAGTCATTCGACTGTTATCATATAGAATTATGCTTTATAAATCAAATGAAATAAGATAATGTACTTATGATTCGTTTTTCTGTTATATTTTATTATAAGGAAGGTGTATGACATGTTAACTATGAAAGATATTATCAGAGATGGTCATCCTACGTTACGTGCTAAAGCGGAAGACGTAAATTTACCGTTATCTGATGAAGATAGAAATACATTAAAAGAAATGCGTCAATTTTTAATTAACAGTCAAGATGATGACATTGCTAAAAAATATGGTTTACGTTCAGGCGTTGGTCTAGCTGCTCCTCAAATCAATGTTTCTAAAAGAATGATTGCTGTTTACTTACCTGATGATGGAAACGGTAAATCATATGACTATATGCTGGTTAATCCTAAAATCATGAGCCACAGTGTTCAACACGCCTATCTACCTACTGGTGAAGGTTGTTTGAGTGTGGATGAAAATATTCCCGGATTAGTTCATAGACATTATAGAGTAACTATTAAAGCATTAGACATTGACGGTAATGAAGTTAAATTGAGATTAAAAGGTTATCCTGCAATTATTTTCCAACATGAAATCGATCATTTAAACGGTATTATGTTCTATGATTATATTGATCAAGACAATCCATTAACACCATTACCAGACTCAGTTGAGGTTTAACTTTAATCAAATTTATTTTACTCAAGCTATTTTCAAATATGGAAGTAGTTTGAGTTTTTTATTTATCGACGGCGTGAACAATAATTTAATTCTTACTTATTTAATAATATTTAGACTTTATATCTAGTAATTGAAGTGTTTAACAGATATAAACTGCTTTATTTATTTATATACATAATGTAAAATAAACAGTAACTGAAATCATAGTGTAATGCTAATTTTCAAATAATGAACGACATTTATATTTGCCTTAATACACGCTTGAAAGTCAGAAACATATCATATTGTGCTTAATCTCATAACTATTAGGTCGATATTTATAACATGACGCTAATATCAACACGTAGACAAATCAATATCTGCAAATAATTGTAAATTGATAAAGTACTACTATTAACCTACGCAATATGACTGGACGTATCAAGTTGGTTGAGGTTTCAGATTAATAAAATCAATTAAGATGTTTAAATTTAGGAGGAACTATCCAATATGACAGTATTTAAAGTATTTTTCCAACATAACAAAGACGAAGTAATCGTTCGTGAAAACACAAATACAATTTATGTTGAAGGTGAAACAGAGGAACAAGTAAGACGTTATTTAAAAGACCGCAATTATAATATCGAATTCATTACTAAATTAGAGGGCGCACATTTAGAATATGAAAAAGAACATTCTGATCATTTCAACGTGGAGAATGCTCAATAATGAAGCAATTACATTCTAACGAAGTAGGTGTATATGCTTTAGGTGGCTTAGGTGAAGTCGGTAAAAACACTTACGCCATCGAATATAAAAACGAAATCGTCATCATAGATGCTGGAATTAAATTCCCTGATGATAATTTACTAGGAATTGACTACGTCATTCCTGATTACACTTACCTCGAACAAAATCAAGATAAAATTGTCGGTCTATTCATAACGCACGGACATGAAGACCATATAGGTGGTGTGCCCTACCTATTAAAGCAAATTAATGTACCTATTTATGGCGGTCCATTAGCTTTAGGACTAATACGTAATAAGCTAGATGAACACAACTTGTTACGTAATGCGTCATTAAATGAGATTACAGAAGATAGTGTTATTAAATCGAAACACTTTGAAATATCATTTTATCTAACAACACATAGTATTCCTGAAGCTTACGGTGTAATTATCGACACACCTGAAGGCAAAATTGTTCACACTGGTGACTTTAAATTTGATTTCACGCCTGTAGGTGAACCAGCGAATATTGCTAAAATGGCAGAATTAGGTAAAGAAGGTGTACTATGTCTTCTATCTGACTCAACTAATGCCTTAGTTCCTGATTTCACACTAAGTGAGCGAGAAGTCGGACAGAACGTTGATAAGATTTTCCGTAATTGTAAGGGACGTATTATATTTGCTACCTTTGCATCTAATATTTACCGTGTACAACAAGCGGTTGAAGCTGCAATTAAATACAATCGTAAAATTGTAACATTTGGTCGTTCTATGGAAAATAATATCAAAATTGGTATGGAGCTTGGTTACATTAAAGCACCGCCAGAAACTTTTGTGGAGCCAAATAAAATTAACAATATTCCTAAACATGAATTACTTATTCTATGTACAGGCTCTCAAGGTGAACCGATGGCTGCTTTATCTCGTATCGCAAATGGAACGCATAAACAAATTAAAATTATTCCAGATGATACTGTAGTCTTCAGTTCTTCACCTATTCCAGGTAATACTAAGAGTATCAACCGCACTATTAATGCTTTATATAAAGCTGGTGCTGATGTAATTCATAGCAAAATATCTAATATCCATACATCAGGTCACGGTTCACAAGGCGATCAGCAATTAATGCTTCGCTTAATTCAACCGAAATACTTCTTACCTATTCACGGTGAATATCGCATGCTTAAAGCACATGGTCAGACTGGTGTTGACTGTGGTGTTAAAGAAGAAAATGTCTTTATCTTTGATATCGGTGACGTGCTTGCATTAACACATGACTCAGCACGTAAAGCGGGTCGTATACCTTCTGGAAATGTGTTAGTTGATGGTAGTGGTATTGGTGATATTGGTAATGTCGTTATCCGCGATCGTAAATTATTATCTGAAGAAGGCTTAGTCATAGTCGTCGTTAGTATCGATTTCAGTACTAATAAATTGCTTTCTGGTCCAGACATCATTTCTCGTGGTTTCGTATATATGCGAGAATCTGGACAATTAATTTACGATGCGCAACGTAAAATTAAAACTGATGTTATTTCAAAACTAAATGCTAATCCAAATATTCAATGGCATCAAATTAAATCGTCAATCATTGAGACACTACAACCTTATTTATATGATAAAACAGCACGTCGTCCAATGATTTTACCTGTAATTATGAAAGTGAACGAAGATTAATAAATGGTTTCCGTATGACGTAATAGCGTCCGGGACATAAAGTTCCAGGATAAGTAAATTAAGACAATTTCTATTGAAATAATATAGAAATTGTCTTTTTTTATAATTTTTTTGATTATTTTTAGCTCATTGAGTTGTTACTTTCTTTATATTATGTGCATTAGCACAATTCCTTGTTCTCTTTTGGATTTATTTATCTCTTGTACAGACATTCGAGTGAAACTCAAAATCGCCTTCATAAATCTAAAAGTAAGCGCCACATCAATTTTCCTTTGACTGTAGGTGGTTTTCGTTTTAGATTCTAAAAGTATTCAATTAATTTGGGCTTTAAAACATTCACAATTATAATTCTTCATTCATTTTTTATTTGTTTTTGAATTGAAGTTCATACAGTTGTCCATTTTTCATACAATCTTCTTTCATTTTCATCAATGTGACATCATGGTCTATTTTAGAATAACTATTATTATCCTTTGGTAGAGTTACTTGAGTCATATTATATTTTTTAGTATTTCAATATAAAATTACATATAAATATAAAGTATTGTGGCAAGACGCTTGTGTTGATTATTAATGAACATAAGTGCTAACGCACTTATGTAAGACATTCTAAAGATGAATGACGAATAACGCTGTGTGCGGGGCCCTAGCAAAGGGATTTTCAACATGAAAATCTACAAGCAAAGCACGTTGGGCAAGCGAGCCAAAAATACGAAGTATTGTAAATAAAGAAGCCAGTAAATGAATTTATAAAAAACTCATTTACTGGCATTTTTGCTAGGAATGATGTCCCAACCTCTTCCTGATTACGATGACTATGATGATCCTTTGTCTTGATTAAAATTCGCTGGTAATGTCTTAACAAATGTAAATAACACAATCGTTTGAATGATTACCATAATGACTAATCCAATTCGAATATATAAGTTTGAAATCATAAAAATAGAAAAACCAACTACTATATATAAACTTATAAGTATTCTTATTTTTTCTTTCATCGTATAACCTTTATACTTTTTAAGATTCTCAACGTAATCTTTATAAATTTGAGTCCTTTCAAGCCATACTTTGAACTTTTTGGAACTATTCGTAAAGCATATAACCGCTAAAATTAAAAAAGGTGTTGTCGGTAATAATGGTAACACTGCACCTATAAAAGCTATTACAGTAAAAAATATACCTAATGCTATTAATACATATCTCATTTACTTGTATCATCACTCCATATCCCATTATTAAAACTAGATATTTTTTACTTACGTTCCCTCTAGTTATTATAAAAACATCACAAGTATTAAAGTTACCAAATCGTCAATCGATCTCATGTCTATGATTCGAAGTCCTTTAATAATTGTGATGCAAACTTTATCTTACAATTTTCTTTTCAAAACGATTTAAATCATTATCATGACCTATCATAATCAATATATCTCCAAATTCGATGTTCATCGAAGGGTCTGGGGATACAACAATTTCTTTACCACGTTTAATCGCAATAATATTGATCCCAAATTGCGCACGAATATCTAAATCAATAATTGATTGTCCTGTCATTTTTTCACTTGCTTTTAATTCAACTAGTGAGTGTTCATCTGCTAATTCAAGATAGTCTAAAACACTAGCGCTTGCTACATTATGCGCAATTCGACGTCCCATATCTCTCTCAGGATGGACAACTGTATCTGCACCAATTTTATTTAATATTTTAGCATGATAATCATTTTGAGCTTTTGCTGTAACTTTTTTAACACCTAATTCTTTAAGTATAAGCGTCGTTAATGTACTAGATTGTATATTTTCACCAATTGCTACGATAACATGATCAAAGTTACGAATACCTAAACTTTTCATCACAGCTTCATCTGTCGTATCTGCTACGACTGCGTGCGTTGCAATGTCACTATATTCATTAACACGCGCCTCGTCTCTATCAATTGCCATAACATCCATATCTAACGCATTTAACTCTCTTACTATACTTCCACCAAAACGACCTAACCCAATAACAACATATTCTTTCTCCATTGAACGGCTACCCCTATCTCTTAAAAATAAGGCAAAGGCTGAGATGAATGACATCATGAAAATTATACTTCATAAAGTTAATATACATTGATGTTCATTATCTCAGCCCCCTTCTATTATTATAGTTATTTTTTACCTTCTACATATTCTTTATCGAATACAAATAATCTCAATAATAATATTAACGATGGAACTAATAAAAGTAAACCTAAAATAAATACAATCACAAGTGCTAATCCCATTGAATCATTAACACCTGAATCACTTACCTTAATAAATGGATATAATAAATAAGGTAATTTACTTATGCCATATCCATAAAATGCAAATGCCATTTGGAGTATCACCATTATAAATGCTAGACCATGATATTTCTTAATGAAGTTCAAAATACCCGCTACAATGAAACAAATGAAGCTTAGTGCAAACATCCACCAGTAATGTTGTACTGCATTATTGAAATGATCTGCATTTTGAATTCTCAACGATAAGAAAACAAATAGTGAAATAATAATCATAGGAGGTCCCCAGAAAATAAACCATTGTCTCATATATTTATATGCCACTTCATCTTTAGCTTTCGATGCATAGTATGTTAAAAATCCTGAAGATATATACAATACACTAATGATTGCTAAAAAGACGACTGACCAAGCAAATGGACTAAGTAGTAATTGGAACCAATCTAAATCAAAATGTGAACCACGTTCATTGATATAGCCACCTTCAGATATTGTTAATACCGTTGCTAATGATGCTGGAATTAACAAACCTGTTAAACCATACATAACTATCCATGGCAATTTAGTGTCTTGACCATAATGTTCAAATGCGTAGAAACTTCCTCGAATAGAAATCAGAATAAGCGCAATAGAACCAGGTACTAGCAACACAGTACCAAAATATAATGCTGAATCAGGGAAAAATCCTACAAATCCAACAAAGAAGAACACGAAGAATACATTTGTAACTTCCCATACTGGATTTAAGTATCGTTCAACTAAGTGGTTAATCTTTTTCTCTTCTCCAGTTAATTTAGTGTGTAAAGTAAAGAAACCCGCACCAAAGTCAATTGAAGCAACAATGATATATAAAAATAAGAACGTCCAAAGTACGGTAATACCTATTGTAGTGTAATCCATTAAGCATGACCTCCTTTTTCGATGACTTTATCTACATCATCTTGGGCAGGTTTATCTTTGAACATACGAATGAGTACATATGCTGATGTAAAGAGTAATACTAAGTAGAGTAATCCAAATAGTATAGTAACTAATGTTATTCCTCCTGCTTGCGTAGCAGCTTCACTCACACGCATATATCCTCTAACTATCCATGGTTGACGCCCAACCTCAGTTAAAAACCATCCAAATTCGATAGCTAACATAGAAGCTGGCCCAGTAAGAAGAATCGCGTATAACATACCTTTATGCGTAACGAATTTACGTAGTTTCTTAATGATTAAAGTTAAAATAAAAGCACCTGAAATAACAAAGCATAATACACCCATAGTTACCATTAAATCAAAGAAGTAATGGACAATTAATGGAGGTAATTCATCTTTCGGAAAATCATTGAGTCCTTCTACTTTAGTGTTTACATTATTATCCGCTAAGAAACTCAGCATGCCTGGTATTTTGATAGCACCTTCAACTTCTTGAGTCTTCTCGTTTAATACACCGAAGAATACTAAATCCGCTTTCGATTGCGTATCAAAGTGCCACTCGTAAGCCGCTAATTTCTCAGGTTGCGCTTGGTGTAAGAATTTAGCTGATAAGTCTCCCGCTAACATTGACAATAATGTTGATAAGAATCCAACAATCATAGTCATTTTTAAAGCTTTTTTATGATATTCTGCATCTTTATTATATTTATTTTTCAATAGTTTAAATGCTGCAATAGATGCTAGAACAAACGCCATTGTCATACCTGCAGTAGCTACTACATGGAACGCTCTTACTAGGAATGAAGGATTGAACATTGCTTCAAGTGGTTGTACATTAACCATTTTGCCGTCCTTCATTTCAAATCCTGCTGGTGTATTCATGAATGAGTTCACTGATGTAATAAAGAACGCAGAGAATGAACCTCCGATAATAACTGGGATGCTAATAATGAAGTGTGTCCATTTATTTTTGAAACGATCCCATGTATATAAATAAATACTTAAGAATATCGCTTCAAAGAAGAAAGCAAATGTCTCCATAAATAGTGGTAAAGCAATGACATGCCCACCCATTTTCATAAATGTTGGCCAAATTAATGATAATTGTAAACCGATAATTGTACCTGTTACAACACCGACAGCAACAGTAATGGTATAACCTTTCGACCAACGCTTGGCTAATGCTATATATTTAGGATCCTTGTTTTTGATTCCTAAAAATTCTGCAATTGCGAACATAAGTGGCATACCAACACCTATCGTCGCAAAGATGATATGTACTGCTAACGTCATACCAGTTAGGAAACGACTAATTTCAACGGAATCCATAATTTCATCACCTTTTCTATATCTATTTTTAAAAAGCAATTAATATAAATTATATAATGTTCTATTTTCTAACTAAATCCTTTTGCTTAAATTTAAGGAAGATTTTTTTGATGAAATTCACATAATTTTCACAGTTTGCATTTCTTTCGAAAATTATATATAGTAATTTTCATGATAATAACTCGATAGGAGTGAGCTCGATTGCCAAACATCGTTATTTTTACTCAAAATGATTGTCCCCCTTGTACATTTGTAAAAAATTATCTTACTGAACACAAGGTCGGTTATATTGAAAAGAACATTGCGAATCAACAATATCGCGCTGAAATGATGGATTATGATGCATTCGCTACACCATTTATTCTCTTAGATGGCGAACCAATGTATCAAGTGGATTTAGATAAGATTAATGCTGCATGTCATATTGGTTCATAACATAATCATATTAACGATACAAGCCTAGCACTAAATGAAATGATTTAGTTGTTCGGTTTTTATTGTAAAAAAACACCTTAACGTCAGTTAAGGTGTTTAATCTATATAACATTATTTAGAAATATGATTAACTAAATCTTTTACTTCTTCTTGAGTAGCACAATTAATTGCACGGTTAGCTAATTCAGACATTTCATTTTTACTTAAACCATTGATTTGTCTTCTAGCTTTTAAAATAGATGTCGCACTCATTGAGAACTCATCTAATCCTAAACCTAGTAATAATGGAATCGCTGTTTCATCTCCAGCCATTTCACCACACATACCAGTCCATTTACCTTCTTTATGAGAAGCTTCAATAACTTGCTTAACTAAGCGTAAAATAGCTGGGTTGTATGGTTGATATAAGTAAGAAACGCGTTCTGACATACGGTCAGCTGCCATAGTATATTGAATTAAATCATTCGTACCAATACTGAAGAAATCAACTTCTTTAGCAAAGATATCAGCTAATGCAGCTGTAGATGGAATCTCAACCATGATGCCTAATTCAATGTCATCAGAGATATCATGACCATCATTTTTAAGATTTTCTTTTTCTTCTAAAAGAATCGCTTTCGCATCACGGAATTCATTGATTGTAGCGACCATTGGGAACATAATGTTTAATTTACCATATACTGAAGCACGTAATAATGCACGTAATTGCGTTCTAAAAATATCTTGTTGATCTAAGCATAAACGGATTGCTCTGTAACCTAAGAATGGATTCATTTCTTTAGGTAAGTTTAAATATGGTAGTTCTTTATCGCCACCAATATCTAACGTACGAACTACAACACGTTTATCTTTCATTGTTTCAAGCACTTTTTTATAGGCTTCAAATTGCTCATCTTCTGTTGGCATTTGATCTCTACCCATATAAAGGAATTCAGTTCTGTATAATCCGATTCCTTCAGCACCATTTTCCATTACACCATATAAGTCATCAGGTGTACCGATATTTGCAGCTAATTCTGCATGTTCTCCGTCGATGGTTACTGTTTCAGCATCACGTAATTTTTGTAATTCTTTTTTATCTTCAAAGAAACGTTCACGTTTGTTTTGATAAGCAATTAACTCATCTTCTGTTGGGTCAACAATAACGTCACCAGTGATACCATCAACGATAACCATATCGCCTTGCTTCACTTCTTTAGTAATTGATTTCGTACCTACAACTGCAGCAATTTCTAATGAGCGACTCATAATTGCTGAATGGCTTGTACGACCACCAATATTTGTAACGAAACCTTGAACAAATTCTTTATTTAATTGTGCTGTATCTGAAGGTGTTAAGTCATTTCCAACGATAACAACACTTTCATCAATCATACTTGGGTTTGGTAATTCAACACCTAAAAGATGTGCTAACACACGTTTTGACACGTCTCTAATATCTGCAGCACGCTCTCTCATGTATTCATTATCCATAGATTCGAAGATTGTAATAAATTGTGAAGTAACTTCATCAAGGGCTTCTGGAGCACTTACTTTTTCATTCGCAATTTTATCTTCGATTGGTTGAATTAACTCAGGATCATCAAGTACTAATAAATGCGCATCAAAAATTGCAGCTTTATCAGGACCTAATTGCTTTTCAGCATTATTTCTGATTTTAGTTAATTCAATTTTAGAAGCTTCTAACGCATTTCTGAATTTTCGAATTTCAGCATCAGTATCTGTAACTTTTTCATTAGTGAATGATAAATCAGGTTCTACTAATAAATAAGCTTTAGCAATTGCGACACCATCTGATGCCGCAATACCATTAATTAATTTTGACATAATTATTCAGTTAAACCTTCTTTAGATAAGACATCACTGATTGCTTGAATTGCGTCTGCTTCATCGCTTCCATCAGCGTAGATAGTGATTTCAGCATCTTTACCTACACCTAAACTCATAACACCCATGATTGATTTTAAGTTAACTTTTTTACCGTTATATTCTAATTGAATATCTGAATCAAATTTTGATGCAGTTTGAACTAACATAGTTGCAGGGCGTGCATGAATACCTGTTTCATCGATAATTACATAAGATTTTTGTTCCATAATCTATTTCTCCTTCGCAAAGTTAGAATATTCAAATTTGTCATAATCTAACATAATTTTATACCATAACACTACCAAAATATATTACTAAATTCAATTCTAATAGGATTGAAAAACTATTATAATTGGTTTTTATAGAAATAAACAAGTGTTTCAAATTGTAAAAAGTCGATTTTAACCTTCAATATTTTTACTTATCATATGCATAACAACACAAATTAAAATCACTGTCACAACTTTGGTTTAAATTATAATTTATGACAAATTCGTATGATAACTATTTAGCCTTTATCATTAAGCTTACTCCAATTATACTACAACATTTTCATTTTAAATAATATCATGAAGCACTTTTTCACATTTTTCGATATGTTCGCGCCCAAGTTTATTCATGAAGTAGTAACTGATTGATGCTGAAACAGCTTGTCCAACAACAGGGAACCATTTCGTTTGTTTCGCTGCAGCTCGTTTTGCCATGTCTCTAATAACCACTTTTAACACAGCACTTGATACTTTTTTACCAATAAATGAACTACCTTGAATTGCAGCTGCTGCTAAAATTCGTTCTTTCACATCATCCCCAAGCGTATTCACTTGTTTGTGATCTAGACCATAAATTTTATTAACATCTTCAATAATGTCTCGCATTAATTTAATATCTACGCCAAAGTCTAGTCCAGGAATTGGCACAATACTCATGCTTGATGATAATAATGATTTTTTCTTCACAATTGTTTCCGCTTTTGCTCTGCGTTCAGCTAATTCTTCTTTAGTAGTCGGTAAGTTACTTTTTTCTTTAATTTCTTCAATATTTAAAACTTTGTTTCCAACTTTATTTGTAACGCCACTTGTAAATTTATTCATAATGCCCATTTAAAGACACACCTTTCTTAAATCATTCATTAAACATGTATACCCATTTTTAATGATTTAATGCTTGATATTAATAAATACAGCTTTTAAGTATTTTGACGGCTTATAGTGCGGGTGCGTTTTAAAATCCTTAGGCAAGCCCATAACTTCCTCAATATCATATGCTACATCTGCTTCATTAAGTGTAGTTTTAATAACATTTTTAAAGGCTTTCAATGAAAAAGCACTTGAATTTGTACATAATAATAGAGACCCATTTGGAGCAAGTATATTTAATGCACCATTAATTAAATCATCGTAATTCTTTTGTACTGAAAATGTCTTCTTCTTATTACGAGCAAAACTTGGTGGATCAATCACAATCGTATCGTATACTTTGCCGTGTCGCGCAGCATAATTGTAAAAATCAAATGTATCCATTACATAAATATACTGGCTCTTAGGATCAATACCATTTAAACCAAAGTTTTCTTCCGTTAAACTACGTGAACGATTGGCTAAATCCACACTTGTTGTTGTAGTCGCATTTTTAGCAGCTACAACCGAAAATGCACCAGTATAACTAAATAAATTAAGTATATGCTTATCTTTTGCAAAGTGGTCTCGTAATTTCTTTCTTACTTCTTTTTGATCTAGGAAAATGCCTGTCATCAAGCCATCATCTAAATCTACATTATAAAATGTGAAATTTTCCTCTATAACTATTGGAAATTCAGGCGTTTCTCCTAATACATGTCCACCTGTATATTCAGAATCTTTAAAACGCATTTTTTCAAAAATCGACTTAAATGGAAATACTTTCTGAATCGCTTCAATGACATTATAGCGGAATTTATATATTCCTTTTGAGTACCATTGAATCAATAAATGGCCATCGTAGTTGTCAATCGTTAAACCACCAACGCCATCGCCTTCTGCATTGAATAATCTAAACGCATTAGTACCTTCGATATGATAATAATAGTCACGTTCTTGTAATGCAATTTCAAATCTTTTTTCGAAAAAAGATGTATTAATTGTTTCATTTTGATCGTAGCTTAATATCCAACCTAACCCCTTATGTTGGCGTCCAACATATGCGGTTGCAATGTACTGTTCTTGACCATTCATAATGTAAAATAAGTCGCCTTCTTTTAAATGATCATTGTTATAAATATCCGCTTCATCTACTAGCGGATAGTGATTCAAACACTTTGTTTCTTTACCTCTATTTAATGTGGCTATTTTCATTTTCAAACGCTCCTATTTAGATTGTTTTAAGTTTGAATTTTATACAATACTCTCGTTATCATTCAACACTAGTTTAACAAATATAAAATTATCATTACACAAAACAACATTAAACAAAAAAGGCGGAACGTGAAGTCTATTTCGTCACCATAGATTTCACGTTACCACCTTATCAAAATTAAACGCATTAAGGTCTTTCTCTCAATTGTAACGTAAATGCGATAATAACCGCTATCAACATTAAGATTAACGTTGGAGTTATAAAGATTGATAATAATAATCCATGAATCATAATGTTTACAAATTCAGTTAACAATTTAAAGAATAGAATACTAACCATAAAGAGTTGTAAATAATAATATTTACCTCTTAAGAAATGTGTAAATGTCGTTGCAATATAAGTGATAATAACTAGCATTAATAATAATAAAGTTACCCATTCAACAACATATTGTGTTTGAGATAGTTCCCATTCACCTGATACAAATAAAGCATTTCTGTTATTAAATTCAATAAATGTAAATAGGAATAAAATGAAACCACAGAATATTTCTACATACGCTGGTTTAATCCATTTCGGACGTCTCATCCAATTAGGAATATCATCTTCTTCAATATTAAATACATTTTTGAATTTATTCTTAAATTTATCACGTTTTGATCTGATTTTTTCTAAATCGACACTTCTTCTCGTCTTACGTGCATATTCTGATGTTTTATCTTGAAGCTGTTTAAAATGAACTTTAGACTGATTCGAAACATTTCCTTTACTTGTTCTTGATAATTCTGGTTTTTCTTCTCCCAATTCTTCTTTAGTCAATGGTAAGGATCTTCTTAAGAATAAGAAATTCCAAATTGAAGCTTGCGCTAATAACCACATTACTAAGAAAAATGTATTTACACTTAAAATATCTATTGGTGCAATTTCATTGGCATCAATTTTGCCGTATAAAGAAATTTGAGTAATTAAATAACTTATTCCATAAGAAAAGATAATCCATAAGTAATGATTTTTTCTATTAGCAACATTAAGTTCATCTTTATATACAATGTAGCCTGTGTGAATAATAAAAGGAATAATAAAAATAATTGCCCAAAAACTATATACTTGAGTCATTAAAGTAATTGAAATGAGGAAGTATAAAATCCCAATAATTAAAAAGAAAATTGAGATGTCGTAATCATATTTCGTAGTTCTATATAATGCATAACCAATAAGCATTACAAGAATACCAAACAGAATAATTATGACTGCACTAATAATAGGAAAGTTGCCTATGAACCTACTCATCACTCTAATAATTTCACTGAAGAATGCATTAAGGAAATCCCATAAATTATGAATTTTTAATTCAACTTTATCTTTATCCTTTAATTGATTAATTAAAGGTAAATTTATAAGTATTATGAGACCCGTGAAGAGTGAAACGATACCGACAATATAACTAAAAATAATCTCGGTGTGTTTCTTAAGAAAAGACATACTGTTCACCTCAAAATTCATTATATAGTAAGATGTTAATCTTGTCTTTATTAAACAATAAAATACATCTTGAGACCTATATAAGTTTATCCTAGTTTTATATGGGTAAACTTAAATTGTAAACATTAATCTAACAAGGAGTGTTCATTATGACAAACGAAGATGCTAAAAAAGCAAAAGAAGTAGAAGAAAAATTAAAAGAACAAAAAGAAGAAAAAACTGATGACATCGAACAAACTAAAAAAGATGTTCAAGACACTTTAGATTAATTACTAAAGCAATTATTTATAAAGGCTACAGCTTCACTCATTCATTTGCGTAGCTAACCGAACTGAGATGGCGCTCTATTTCATGCGTTTCTCAGTTCTTTTCATTTTTAAAAGTATTTAAGGCCATCAACTCATAATGTTTCGAGTCCGGGACATAAATAATATAATGAAGCTATTTTTGCAAATTCGCAGTAGCTGACTGAACTGAGAAGGCGCTTAATTCAAGCTTTTATCAGTTCTAGTCACCCTTGCGGGCGGGGCCCCAACAAAGAGAATTTCATAAAGAAATTCTACAAGCAAAGCAAGTTGGGGTCGGGGCCCCAGCAAAGAGAATTTCATCAAGAAATTCTACAAACAAAGCAAGCTGGGAGTCTGGGCCCCAACACAAAAAATCACGAAAGTGATTTTACAAGCTAAGCAGGTTGGGGATACGACGAATTTAAAAGAATTCTGTCCCACTCCCATCGATTTTTCTTTCATTTTATTTAATTTAATTAAAATCGCCTTGACATTAATTCATAAAAGTCATACATTTAAAATAAATTAAATATAAAACGCACTAGGGGTGTGTATACTGAGATGAGGTTTTACCTCGAACCCTTTGAACCTGAACTAGTTAAAACTAGCGTAGGAAAGTGTTGCTAATATAAATAATTGTAGTAAATACATATAAAACTTTTTATTTAAATTCACGCACAACTTTCTACGGATGGTTGTGCGTTTTTTTAGGAGGAAATATCATGTCAAAAGGTTTAAAGCTTTCAGAAATCCTTGTAACTGTTCTGATTGCAGTAGTATTTGCGATAATTTATAACTTATGGTGGTTTGCGTATAACGTGGCGCAAGTTGCCGGTGTTCATATTGAACAATTAACATATGGCGTATGGTTTATGGCAGCTATCGTCGCATATTTAATTATTCCTAAACCTGGTATTGCACTTATTGCAGAGTTTGCTGCAGGTGCTGGTGAAACAATTGTTATGGGTAAATTTGATATTCCTACAATTGTATATGCAATTCTTCAAGGTTTAGCTTGTGAAATTATTTTTGCTATTTTTAAATACAAATCTAGATCATTAATGGTTGCTGTATTAGCTGGATTAGCAACTGCATTAATTTCATTTCCAGTTGATTATTATTACGGTTATTTAGCTGAAGTCGCAGGATGGAATCTTCTTTTATTCATTATATTCCGTTCTATTAGCGGTATTGTCATTGCCGGCTTATTATCTTATCTCATTGTTAAAGCATTAGATCAAACAGGTGTGACGAAATTATTCCGCCCTGCTTCTCAAAAAGACTACGACAACCTATAAGGGGAAATTAAAGTGTTAAAAGCGAAAAATTTACGTCTGAAATATCCGAATGGCGAACGTAAAATCTTCGATAATTTGAATATTGAAATTAAAGATAAAGAAAAAGTGCTTTTACTAGGTCCTTCAGGATCTGGTAAAAGCACATTGCTTAATGTTTTAAGTGGCATTGTGCCAAATCTAATTGAGTTACCTATGAAATATGATGAACTTGAAATCGATCCACATTCTGGTGTCATCTTTCAAGATCCAGATACGCAGTTTTGTATGCCTAAAGTGTATGAAGAACTTGCTTTCGTTCTAGAAAATAAACAAGTACCACGCAATGAAATGGACGCACTTATAGAGAATGCTTTAGCATCGGTTGATTTAAATGTTACGGACAATACATTCGTCAATCATCTTAGTGGCGGTATGAAACAAAAGCTCGCTATTGTTGAAACTATTTTACAAGAAGCTAATACGCTTTTCTTAGATGAGCCTACTGCCATGTTAGATGTAGATGCTACAGCTGATTTGTGGCAACGACTTATTCAGTTATGGTCTGATCAAACTGTGCTTATTGTCGAACACAAAGTTGAACATATTTGGGAGCATGTCGATAGAGTCATCTTATTGAATTATGAAGGACAAATCATAGCAGATGGCACACCAGATTACATATTAAAAAACTGTGAGCATTTACTCACTGAATTTGGCGTTTGGCATCCTCATGCTTGGGATCATGCGCCAAAGCCGATTACATTTCCATCTAATGCAGCTGAAACATTATTTACTTTTAAGAATGGTCAAGTTATTCGTGGTAAAAAACAATTATTCCAGACATCCGAATTAAATGTTCATTCTGGAGAATGGATTACGATAACTGGGAAAAATGGTACAGGTAAAACAACGCTGTTAGAATCAATGATGCAACTTATAAAATATGAAGGTACGATGGCTTATAAGAATACAATATTGAAGAAAATTAAAGATGCAGCCAAGCATATGTATCTCGTTTATCAAAACCCTGAATTACAATTTATAACAAATTCAGTTTATGAAGAAATATATATTCATTATAATCATCAAGAACCTTCAATCGCTGAAAATGAAACGATGAAACTTTTAAAATTATTGCATTTAGAAGCTGTTAAAAACCAACATCCATTTGAATTATCTATGGGTCAGAAACGACGTCTTAGCGTAGCTACTGCACTAAGTTCAAAAGCCGATATCATCTTGCTAGATGAACCAACATTCGGACTGGATAGTCACAATACATTCCAATTGATTGAACTTTTCCAGGAAAGTGTCTCAAGTGGTCAAACCATCATTATGGTTACACACGATCCGGAAATCATTCATCGCTATCCAACACGTCGTTTAATCGTCGAAGATAACCAACTCATTGAAGAGGAAGGTGAATCACATGTTTGAACGTTGGAAGAAACACTATTCCTTTGTAGATGACGTTAATATCATTACGAAACTTTTACTTGGTGTAGCGCTATTCATTTTCATTATATTTGTCCATAATTTTGATTATATGATTTACATTACCATTATTATGTTTTTATTTTTAATGGCATTTAATGGTACGCAGTTTAAAATTACCGGAGCCTTTATTTTAGCCACTGTGCTATTTGCGCTATTATCGTCATTATTTATGATCCTTTATGGCGATGGGACACATATGTTATTTAAATGGGGCATTATTCAAATTAGTACTGAAAGTATTGTACGTGGCTTGCATTTATCATTACGTACAATTACAGTGTCGATGTTTGGTATTTTATTGGCCCTCACATCCGAAATTGTCATGATTTTTTATAGCCTAATGCAACATTTAAAAGTAAAACCTAAAATTGCATATGCGTTTATGGCTGCAATCAGAATGGTCCCTCTCATTTTCACATCACTTATTCAATTGAGACGTTCGCTTAAAATGCGTTATCAAATGATTGATGCTTCAAATTATAGAGGGCTAAAACGTCTAAAACATTTATTAATACCTATCTTAAGTCAAAATATCCGTCGTGCGCATCAACTGTCTGTTGCGATGGAATCTAAAGGCTTCAAAGATGGTCCAAGAACATATTATTATAAAGCACCGTTTTCTTATAAAGATATTTTATTTGTAATTTGCGTTGTGGCCATATTAATCATCGCATTTTATCTTTCACAATACTTCCCTATCACTGGGATTACTGACGCGCGTGTATCAGGTTATACCTCATAAAAAAATAGGGCGTATCACTGTTCATCAGGATACGCCCTATTTTTTACATTTACTTATTCAATGCCTTATTTCCAATATCATGACGATAAAATAGGTTATCACTCTTAATTTTTTCTACATTGTTATACGCTACTTTCTGTGCATCTTCAATTGTTGCACCTTTTCCAAGAGCTAATATCACTCTGCCTCCTGAAGTAACATAAGCATCATCTTCTTTACGTAAACCACTTACGAAATAAGTATCATTCAATTCAAATCCAGTTACTTTAGCACCTTTAGCGTAACTTCCTGGATAACCCTTAGAGGCTAACATAACTCCCACGACATAGTCATCTTGCCATTGGAATCGAATTGGTTCTTTGCGATCTAAGGCAACGATTTGAGCCATTAAATCACTCTCTAATCGACTTAACAATACTTGTGCCTCTGGGTCTCCAAAGCGTGCATTAAATTCAATCACTTTGGGTCCTTCAGATGTTAAAATCGCACCAATATAAAGTAATCCAAAGTAATCATAACCTTCTGCTTTCATCGCTTTCGCAATGGGTTGTGCAATTTCTTTATTTGTACGTGTTAAGACATCGTCAGTAATATGAGGCACTGGACAATATGCACCCATGCCACCAGTGTTAGGTCCTTCATCATAATCAAAGGCACGTTTATGGTCTTGAGCAATACAATCAAACGGAACTGCATATTCACCATTAATGAAGGTCATTAAAGAGAATTCTTCACCCTCTAAAAATTGCTCAAATACCACTTTACCCTGCTCTTTAGGATATAGTGTTTCAACCGCTTCTTTCGCCGCTTCACGTGTATTAGCGATAATAACACCTTTACCAGCTGCTAAGCCATCTTTCTTAGCTACGATAGGTAAATCACAATGTTTTATATAGTCGAGTGCTTCTGCTTTAGAATTCACTTCTTTATAATCCGCAGTTGGAATATTATATTTTTCCATTAATTGTTTAGCAAATAGTTTAGACCCTTCTATTTGAGCCGCGTCCTTATTTGGACCAAATACCTTTACATTAGCTTGTCGTAATTGATCTGGTAACCCATCAATTAATGGTTGTTCCGGTCCTACAATTACCCATTCAATATTCTTTTCTTGAACAAAGTTTAAGATGGCTTCATGATCACTTTCTGCAATGTCAGTATGCACTTCTGCAACATTAACCATAGCGTCATTACCTGGAATTGCGTGTAATTGATCAATTAATGGTGATTGACGCAATTTATTAGCTAAAGCGTGTTCGCGGCCACCCGCTCCGATAACTAAAACATTCATCATTATTACCCCTTCCATTATTTAAATGACAAATTAATGCTTGAAGTGACGCATACCAGTTGTCACCATAGCAATGCCATATTTATTCGCCATATCAATTGAATCTTGGTCTTTAATTGAACCACCCGGTTGAATAATAGCTTTAATACCATGCTGTGCAGCCAATTCAACGGTATCATCCATTGGGAAAAAACCATCTGAAACTAGGGCAACATTGTCATTGATTTCTATTGCACGCTCTAACGCAATTTTTGCAGAGCCAACACGATTCATTTGACCTGCACCAATCCCTACCGTTTGTTTCGTATTACTCAAGATGACAGCATTACTTTTTACAGAAGGGATTACTTTCCAACCTAATAGCATCGCATCCCACTGATCGTCGGTAGGTGCCTTGTCAGTTACAACTTTCATATCTTCTTTAGCAACTTCAAAGTTATCTTTGTCTTGAACTAAATAGCCACCTGATACAGAAACAAATTCTTCTTCACGATTATCAATCGTCATATCAATTTCAAGCAAACGGATATTTTTCTTCTGCGTTAGAATATCTAAAGCTTCATCTGTAAATCGTGGCGCGATGACCACCTCTAAGAATATCGCATGCAATGTTTCTGCTAATTCAGCAGTCACTGTTCTATTTAATGCGATAATGCCACCAAAAATAGATTGGTTATCTGCATCATAAGCATGTTTAAACGCAATTTCAATATTGTCGCCAATACCTACACCACAAGGGTTCATATGTTTAACAGCAACAGCAGCTGGTTCACTAAACTTCTTCACAAGTGAAAGTGCTGAATCCGCATCTTTAATATTATTAAAGCTTAACGCTTTACCATGTAATTGTTTAGCGCCTGCAATAGTATGTTTACTATTCGAAGTACGAACGAAGCGTGCTGATTGTTGAGGATTCTCTCCATATCTTAATTGTTCGCTATCTCCTTTAAAGAAGCTTACAATAGCATGATCATATTCATTTGTATGTGTAAATACTTTTATCATTAATGCTTTACGGTACGCTTCATCTAGTCGATCTTCTTTTATACGTTCGATGACTTCATTATAATCAGATGGGTGTACAATTGTCGTTACATGCTTAAAGTTTTTAGCTGCAGCACGTAGCATCGTAGGTCCGCCAATATCAATGTTTTCAATTGCTTCTGCTTCAGTCACATCAGGATTTTCAACCGTTTTTTGAAAAGGATATAAATTCACTACTACCATATCGATTAAATCAATATGTTGTTCTGATAATTGTTCTAAATGTTCAGGTTTATCTCTATCCGCTAAAATACCACCATGTACCGCTGGGTGTAATGTTTTAACACGGCCATCCATAATTTCGGGAAATTGTGTTAACTCTGAAACAGATTTCACTGGTACAGAAGCATCTTCTAAAGCACCTTTAGTTCCTCCAGTTGAATAAAGTTCATAATCTAATTTGATTAACGATTTAGCAAATTCCACTATTCCACTTTTGTTTGAGACACTTAAAATTGCTTTTTTCATGATTAGCTTAACTCCTTATTTAATAACTTTAGCTATAACACTTGGATAAAGTTCGTATTCTAATTGTTTAACACGTTCTTCCAATTCTTCTTTAGTATCGTCCGATTTAATATCACATTGTCGTTGATCAATAATTTCTCCCGTATCCATGCCACTATCTACATAATGAACCGTTGAACCAGTAATCTTATCACCGCTATTAAATGCTTGCCCTATAGCATCTTTCCCCTTATATTTCGGTAACAATGATGGATGGATATTTAAAATTTTACCTTCATATGCTTCTAATAAGTCAGGCCCAATTAATCGCATATAGCCAGCAAGGATAATCCATTCTACTTCTTCGCGTTGTAACAACTTAATTACATGTTGTTCATAAGCTGCTTTTGATTCGAAATCTTTAGGTTCATTAATATTGACAGCTACTTTTAATTGTTCAGCACGTTTGATGCAGTATGCATCGTGATGATCAGTATATAAAGATGTAATTTCTATATTATTGAGTTCCCCTTTATCTGCGCATAATACAATATTTTCGAAATTACTACCTGAACCAGATGCAAATATTGCTACTTTAGCCACTACTCTACCCCCTCAAGATGAATAGGCGTGTCTTTGTCTTCAATAATTTCACCTATTTCGAAAGCAGATATACCCTCTTGTTTTAAAATATCAAGTGTTTGCGCAACATCTTTTTTATCGATTATGACAGTAAAACCAATCCCCATATTAAAGACATTGTACATTTCTTTAGTATCTATATTGGCTTGTTGTTGTAGCCAATTAAATACGTTTGGTGTTGGAAATGCTTGTGTATCAATGTTAGCTGCTAAACCTTCTGGTAACCCACGTGGAATATTTTCATAAAAACCACCACCAGTGATATGATTCATTCCTTTAATTTGAACAGCTTTTTTTAGAGCAAGAATAGGTTTTACATAGAGCTGCGTTGGTGCTAGAAACGTTTCTAAGTACGAACGACCATCAAAGTCATCATTTAAATCAATCCCTGATTCTTTAATTAATTTACGCACCAAACTATAACCATTAGAATGAATCCCATTTGAAGCTAAACCAATAATGGCTTGTCCAGCTTCAATCGCTGAGCCATCAATGTATGCGTCTTTCTCAACTGCACCCACAGCAAACCCAGCAAGATCGTACTCACCTTCGTGGTACATCTCACCCATTTCTGCCGTTTCACCACCAATAAGTGCGGTATTTGTTTCTTCACAACCATCAC
This sequence comes from Staphylococcus sp. GDY8P85P, assembly GCF_017892405.1. Classification (NCBI taxonomy): domain Bacteria; kingdom Bacillati; phylum Bacillota; class Bacilli; order Caryophanales; family Staphylococcaceae; genus Staphylococcus; species Staphylococcus sp. GDY8P85P. The sequence continues at coordinate 41,588 of NZ_JAESLA010000023.1, forward strand.
TGACGCCTTTTACGATTTGTTCAATCACTTCTGGGACAACTTTATTTGTTGCAATATAATCTAAAAAGTATAGTGGTTCCGCACCCGTAGTTAAAATATCATTCACGCACATTGCAACCGCATCTATACCGATGGTGTCATGTTTGTCATGATCAATAGCCAATTTTAATTTAGTCCCTACACCATCTGTGCCAGAGACTAAGACGGGTGCTTTCATATTTAATTGAGATAAATCAAAAGTAGCACCAAATCCACCTAAACCACCTAATACTTCTTTACGCATCGTACGTTTCACATGACTGGACATTCTCTCAACTGCTTCATAACCTGCATGAATATCAACACCTGATTGTTCGTATGCTTTAGACATGAATATTACCCTCTCTATCAAAGTAGTGTTTATGATTATTGATATAATCTTGTTGACGTTGACTTAAGTTCTTATAATATTTCTCTTCATAATCAAACAGTCCTGCTGGATAGTCACCTGTAAAGCTCTCTACACATAATCCGCTATATGGCGCATCATAATTCAACCCAATTGATTCGATTAAACCGTCTACACTTAAATAAGATAGCGAGTCTGCACCGATATAATCACAAATTTCTTCAGGTGACTTGCTTGCTGAAATAAGTTCGGCAGTCGTTGAAACATCAATTCCGTAAAAGCTAGGAAACATAAATTCTGGTGAAGCAATTCTGACATGCACTTCTTTAGCTCCAGAATCTTTTAACATTCTGACAATACGCTTGCTCGTCGTGCCACGTACAATTGAATCGTCAACTAAGACAATGCGCTTTCCTTCTACGATATCTTTAACTGCTGATAATTTAACTCGAACACCTTGTTCCCTTAACTCTTGTGTCGGTTGAATAAATGTGCGAGCAACATATTGATTTTTTACTAAGCCCATTTCATAAGGTAAATGACTTTCTTCAGCATAGCCACTTGCCGCTGATAATGAGGAGTTGGGTACACCGATGACCATATCTGCATCTGCAGGGCTTTCTTGTGCTAATTTCTTTCCAGATGCTTTACGTACTGCGTGGACATTTTTACCCGCGATGGTTGAATCAGGTCGCGCAAAATAAATATATTCCATCGCTGATATAGCTGTATTCGTATGACTTGTATATGATTTAACCTCAATACCTTCATCGTTAATCACAACGTATTCTCCAGCATGAATGTCTTGCACATATTCTGCACCTAATACATCAATGGCACATGTTTCACTAGCTAAGATGTATGTACCGTTTTGCATTTTGCCAACGACTAACGGACGAATCGCATTAGGGTCAACAGCGCCATATAATGCATCTTTAGTTAGAATTGCAAAGGAGAAGCCACCTTTAATTTGGCGTAAACTTTCTTTTAATGCTTCTTCAAAAGTGGGTGCCTTACTTCTACGTATTAAATGCATAATCACTTCAGTGTCGGATGATGAATGGAATATCGCACCGTGTTTTTCCAAATATTGACGCAATGTCTGTGCATTAATTAAATTACCATTATGACAAATCGCAACACTCATATCGTAAAAGTGATACAAGAATGGTTGTATATTTTCAATACCTTTATTACCTGAAGTCGCATAGCGAACATGGCCAATAGCGTTGTGACCATCTTTAAGTTGATCCATTTGGTCGCCTTTAATAGCTTCTGTTAACAATCCAAGACCACGTTCACCTTTTAAAACTTCTCCATCTGATACAACGATACCTGCACCTTCTTGACCACGATGTTGCAAACTGTGAAGTCCCATATAAGTCAATTGAGCGGCTTCTGAATGATTCCAAATGCCGAATACACCACATTCCTCGTTTAATCCACTGTAGTTAAACATTGTGCAATTGCTCCTTCCCAACTTTCTTTAATATCTGAGACTTTTTCAACTATCGAACTTTGAGCATTCGTTACTTTAAATTCATCAACATCTGTTAATCGACCAATTTCTATAGCATCGTCAATATTTAAAGCCTGACCTTCTTTAACAGCAATGATATATCGACCTTGCGTTTCACTAAACAATTGCGCATCTGTAAGATCAACTGAAGCTTCTAACCCTAAACTGTAGTGTGCACTTAAGCGTGCTAAAGTGATTAATAAACCACCTTTACCTACTGTTTGTACGTGTGAAGCCACGCCATTTCGAATCGCATTTTTAACCGCTTCTCCTTTAGCAACTTCATCACTTAAATCAATCGCTTCAAATTCATGATTCACTTTACCGTACAATAATTTTTCAATTTGACTACCGCCAAAGTCATCTCTTGTTTCACCAACTAAATACAATTTATGGCCAGCTTCAGGGTGGAAGTCATTAAGATAATCAATATCTTCAATTAATCCAACCATTCCTACGACAGGCGTTGGGAAAATGGATGTGCCACGTGTTTCGTTATAAAGAGAAACGTTACCTGAAACAACGGGTGTTTTTAATACTTCACACGCTTCTGACATGCCCTTCGTTGAATCAATCAATTGTTGATAGATTTCTTTCTTTTCTGGTGAACCATAGTTTAAGCAATCTGTCATAGCTAGTGGTGTAGCACCGACAGCAATTAAATTACGATACGCTTCTGCAACGACCATTTTTCCACCCTCATACGGTTGGTTAAATACGTAACGTGCTTCACCGTCTATCGTAGATGCAATAGCTTTATTCGTACTTTCTACACGAACAACTGATGACTGAAGTCCTGGTTTAATAATCGTATTTGCACCAACTTGTTGATCATATTGTTCATATAAATAATGTTTTGAAGCAATTGTTGGGTGTTTTAAAAGTTTTTCAAAGACATCTTGAACATCGATTGAACTATAGTCATTTTTTGATGTGTTGTATTCTTTTTCTTCACCCTCTAGCACATAAACCGGTGCTTCATCTGCAAGAGATTGCACAGGGATATCTGCAAATAGCTCATCTTCATATTTAAGTACGAAGCGGTCAGTGTTCGTTACTTTACCAATTACTGCACTATCTAATTCATATTTTTCAAATAAATCTAAGAATTTTTGTTCAGTCCCTTTTTCAACGACTAGTAACATTCGTTCTTGTGTTTCAGAAAGCATCATTTCATAAGGTGAAATACCTGGTTCACGTGTAGGCACTTTATCTAAATGTAATTCTAGACCGCTGCCACCTTTAGCTGCCATTTCTGATGATGAAGATGTTAAACCAGCGGCACCCATATCTTGAATACCAACTAATTCGTCGAAAGTAATCGCTTCTAATGTTGCTTCCATAAGTTTTTTACCTACAAATGGATCGCCAATTTGAACAGACGGACGTTTACTTTCACTTTCTTCAGTCAACTCTTCAGACGCAAAAGTGGCCCCATGAATACCATCACGACCTGTTTTGAGTCCTACATATATAACCGAGTTACCTTCACCTTTAGCAGTTCCTTTTTGAATCATGTCATGATCAATCACACCGACACACATAGCATTGACTAACGGATTGCCATCATAGCGATCATCAAATTCAATTTCTCCAGCTGTTGTTGGAATACCGATACAATTACCGTAACCGCCAATACCACGAACAACACCTTTAAGTAAACGTTGGTTTTGTTTCACTGACAATTCACCGAAACGCAAGCTATTTAATAAATTAATAGGTCTAGCTCCAATTGATACGATATCTCTAATGATGCCACCTACACCTGTTGCAGCACCTTGATAGGGTTCAATAGCAGATGGATGGTTATGTGATTCAACTTTGAACACAACTGCTTGGTTATCTCCTATATCTACTACACCTGCACCTTCACCAGGTCCCATTAAGACATGTTCACCTGTTGTCGGAAATTGTTTTAAGAATGGTTTAGAGTGTTTATAAGAGCAATGTTCACTCCACATCACTGAGAAGATGCCTACTTCTGTAAAGTTAGGTTCTCTCCCTAATATTTCACACACTTTGTTATATTCCGCGTCACTTAAGCCCATATCTTGATACAATTTTTCAAGCTTAATTTCTTCAATACTAGGTTCGATAAACTTAGACATTTTGTTCCCTCCAACTATTTACCATTGCTTCAAATAATTTCACACCACTATCAGTTCCAAGAATTGTTTCAAGCGCACGTTCTGGGTGTGGCATCATACCACAAACATTACCTGCTTTATTAACAATACCTGCAATATTTTCATGAGAGCCATTTGGATTATCTTCATAAGTTAAGATAATTTGATTATGCTCAATTAATTCATCATATATATCATCTGTACAGTAATAATGACCTTCACCATGTGCAACCGGATAAACGACAATTTCATTCTCACCATATAAATTTGTGAAAGGTGTTTGATTATTGGCAATTTTTAGACTTTCGTTTCTGCTAATAAATAAATGAGAATCATTATGAAGCAATGCACCTGGTAATAAACCAATTTCTGTAAGAATTTGGAATCCATTACACACACCAAGAACCGGTTTACCTTCACTTGCTAGACGTTTCACTTCACTAATGATAGGTGCTACACTTGCCATAGCGCCTGAGCGTAAATAGTCACCAAAAGAAAAACCACCTGGAATTAATACGCCATCGTAACCTTCCAATGATGTCTCACGATAGTCAACATATTCTGCTTCAGCACCTGTCTTAATCGCTGCATTGTACATGTCTCTATCACAATTAGATCCTGGGAATACGAGAACTGCAAATTTCATCTTATGCATTCTCCTTTTCATCAACGATTTTATAACTATATTCTTCAATAACAGTGTTTGCGAATAACTTCTCACTTAAAGTAGTAACGATATTATCAACCGCTTCATCAGTTGCTTCATCAACTGTCATGTATAAAACTTTACCTACTCGAATATCATTTACTTGTTTATAACCTAAATCATGTACAGCTCGATTTAATGCTTGCCCTTGCGTATCTAATACTTGTGGTTGTAATGTAATGTGAAGTTCAATCGTTTTCATTATTTTAGTTCCTCCAATTTATTTAAAAATGTTGTATATGTGTCAATAAGTGAACCTGTATCATTTCGATAGACATCTTTGTCAAAGTTAGTGTCAGAATGTTTATCCCAAATACGACATGTATCAGGAGAAATTTCATCAGCTAGTAAGATTTTACCGTCAGATGTCTTACCAAATTCGATTTTGAAATCCACCAATCTTAAATCCATTTCATTCATAAGCTCCATTAATACTTTATTGATATCTTTCGCCATTGTTTTCAATATTTCAATTTCACTATCATTCGCAATATTTAGCAGTTTCACATGATCATCTGTAATTAAAGGATCGTTCAAGTCATCATTTTTATAGAAAAATTCAACTAAAGGCGCTTCAAATTCATGCCCTTTATTAAAACCTAAGCGTTTGGTAATTGAGCCTGTTGCAATGTTACGAACCACCACTTCTAATGGGATAATAGTCACTGCTTCGACTAATTGTTCCGTTTCTGATAGTTGTTTAATAAAGTGACTTTTAATTCCATGTTGGGCTAAATAGTCGAATATTATAGCGGTAATTTGATTATTTAATCGGCCTTTACCTTCCATTTTGTCTTTTTTTGCACCATTACCAGCCGTAACTTCATCTTTATACTCAACTCTCAATTGACCTTCTTTGTCTGTTGAGAAAATTCTTTTCGCTTTCCCTTCATATAATAGCGTCATTAACTATTCTCTCCCTTCAAACTGTTTGAGCATGTCTTTCTCAGTTTCATTTAAATCATTCGTCAAAATGGTCATATGTCCCATTTTACGGTCAGGCTTGCGTTCTGATTTGCCATAAATGTGCACATGCCATTCAGGATGACTTGAAAACTGTTCTTCTAATAAATCTAAGTCTCGTCCTAACAAATTCATCATGACTGCTGGTTTTAAGATTTCAATTTGTTCTGGTAGCTTTTGACCTGTAACAGCAAGAATATGCGTATCAAATTGTGAATAATCACAGGCTTCAATAGAATAATGTCCTGAATTGTGTGGACGTGGTGCGATCTCATTTACATACAAATGATTTGATTTATCAATAAAGAATTCAACTGTGAATGTACCTACGAAATGAACTTGATCAATAATCTTATTCACTTCATTTCTAGCTTCTTGTTCCTTGTCAGTTCGTGCAGGCACAATGGTTTTAAACAAAATCTGATTACGATGTTCGTTCTCTTGTAGTGGGAAGTACGTAATTTGTTTGTGATTGCCGATTGTAACTGTTAACGAAACTTCAAGTGAAATATCAAGATATTGTTCTGCTACACACTCTTGATTCGTAATAAGTGCTCTAGCTTCTTGGAGCGCTGTTTCATCTTTAACTAAGACTTGTCCTTTGCCGTCATATCCACCAAATCGCGTTTTGACTATAAATGGATAGCCTAAGGTATGAATAGCATCATTTAAATCTTCTTCACTTTTTATAGATAAAAATGGAACGATTTTAGAACCAGCTTGTTCTAATGTTTGTTTTTCAGTCAATCGGTCTTGCAATAATTGAATTGCTTGAAAGCCTTGAGGAATATTGAATTGTTGCGTTAAGCGATTAAGTTGCTCAGCAGAAATATTTTCAAACTCATAAGTAATGACATCAGATTTTTCGCCAAGTTCATGTAACGCTTTTTCATCATCGTAAGCAGCAGTGATAAATTCGTGAGCGACAGGTTTACATGGGCTGTCAGGGTTAGGATCTAAACAAATAACTTTGAAACCCATTTTCTGTGCTGATTGAGCCATCATCTTACCTAATTGACCACCACCAATAATGCCAATCGTGTCACCGAACTTTAATTTATTGAAGTTCATTTTGCATTTCACCAACTTTATCTACTAGACTTTGCTCATATTGTTCTAAATGATGACGAACTGTTTCGTTGCCAATACTTAATATTCTTGCAGCCAATATGCCAGCATTTTTAGCACCTGACGTTCCAATTGCAGTTGTAGCTACTGGAATACCACCAGGCATTTGAACAATTGATAATAATGAATCCAGTCCTTTTAAACTTTTCGATTCTATTGGTACACCTATCACAGGTAATGTTGTCATTGATGCAACCATTCCCGGTAAATGCGCTGCGCCACCTGCTCCAGCAATAATGACATCATAGCCATTTTTCTGTGCTTGACTGGCAAATTCATACATTAATTTTGGCGTACGATGTGCCGAAACCACTTTCTTATCGTACGGTATTTCGAATTCGTCTAACATCGCACAACTTTCTTGCATAATCTTCCAATCTGAAGAACTACCCATAATTACCGCTACTTTCACGTTGTACACCCTTTCAAAAGTTTGAAATTTAGATACGATTAGTTGTATATTACAGATATAGCATAACAATCATGCGATGCTTTTTCAATTAAAAATCGAACTTTAACTTAATTTTTATCTTTAATTTACGTCTTTTGGCTATTAATTGACGAGAATACAGTTTTAAAGTTAAGGTATAGTTATGATTAAAACAAACAAGGAGGAATTTTTTGTGGTTGCAAAAATTTTAGATGGGAAACAAATTTCTAAGGACTATAGACAAGGTTTACAAAATCAAGTCGAAGCATTAAAAGAAAAAGGTTATACACCAAAATTATCAGTTATCTTAGTTGGTAATGATGGTGCAAGTCAAAGCTATGTAAACTCTAAAAAGAAAGCTGCTGAAAAAATCGGCATGATTTCTGAAATTGTTCATTTAGAGGAAGATACTTCTGAAGAGGATGTATTAAAAGAATTAGATCGTTTAAACAATGATGATTCAGTTAGCGGTATTCTAGTTCAAGTACCACTTCCTAAACAAGTAAGTGAACAAAAAATCTTAGAAGCGATTAATCCTGAAAAAGACGTTGATGGCTTCCACCCTTCAAACATCGGTAAATTATATATTGATGAGCAAACTTTTGTTCCATGTACACCATTAGGTATTATGGAAATTCTTAAACATGCTGATATTGATTTAGAAGGTAAAAATGCGGTTGTAATTGGCCGTAGCCATATTGTTGGTCAACCAGTATCTAAATTATTATTACAAGCTAACGCTACTGTAACTATCTTACATTCACGTACTAAAGACATGCATAGTCATTTAAAAGACGCTGATGTCATTGTTAGTGCTGTAGGTCAACCAGGCTTAGTTACTAAAGATGATGTTAAAGAAGGCGCAGTTATTGTTGATGTTGGTAATACGCCTGATGAAAATGGTAAATTAAAAGGTGACGTAGAGTTTGAAGAAGTTAAAGAAATTGCTGGAGCAATCACACCAGTTCCAGGTGGTGTTGGCCCATTAACAATCACTATGGTGCTTAACAACACATTATTAGCTGAAAAAATGCGTCGTGGCATTGAATAAGAAGGCTTCACTTTGATTTAAGTCTTATGTTATTAGAATAATTAAATTGAAATGGCTAGGACATCATTCCTAGAAAAATAGCCAGTAAATGCGTTTTAACAAACGCATTTACTGGTTTCTTTATTTACAATACGGAGTATTGTTGGCTTGCTTTCTTATGGGATAGCTTCAGCCTGTAGACCTCTAAAGAAATGCTTAGATGAACATTTACTCATTCTGTTGTGATGCTTGCCTAGGAGTCTACGCAACTCTGTTTCGTAATCTATCTTAGAATTATTTATGCAAGTGCAGTTGCACTTATGTTCAATAATAATTAACGCAAGCGTCTCGCCAAAATACTTTGTATTGATATGTAATTTTACATTGAAATTCTTTTAAAAAATTAAGGCACACTCATATAATTTAGTAAACATTTCAACACTAAATTAAAGAGGTGCCTTATATATTAGAAACTACACTATAAAATGATTATACGTCTTGCATTAATCCAGTAATGTAGCATATCTTAACATCCATTATTCTTATTAAACTGTAACGCTTAATTTTGGTACGAATGTTTCATAATGGATGTGACTTTGATCAACATCTAATGCTTTTAATACTTCAATTACAGATTGAATGAACTTAGCACCGCCACATACATATACTTCAGTATCATTGCTTAAATAGTTTTCAAGATAGTCTTTAGTTAAATAGCCATTTTTTTCTCTATCATAAAGTTCATAATTTGCTTTGTCTGATTTTTGGCTAATAGCTTCTAAATGTGAAGTGAACGGTGTATCGTTAATGTCTCCAGTAACTTGAACAAATTGAGCTTTACTGTCTTTAGCTACTACTTCATCAAACATAGAAACTAGAGGTGTAACACCGATACCTGCACCAATAAATAGTTGTGGTTTTTCTGGATTTGCAACTGCAAATGGACCAACTGGAGCAGACAAGTTAATTGTGTCCCCTTCTTTTAATTCATCATGTAAGATAGTTGAAACTTCACCTTCATGATTAGTAGTTACATCACGTTTAACAGCAAATGTTAAACGTTCTTTTTCTCCTGATACGATTGAGTAATGACGTTTTGCGCGATAAGGTAATTTTTCACTGCTTACGTCAACAGTGATATATTCACCCGGTGTGAATTGACTTAAATCATAATCAGTAGATTTAACTGTGAATGCTTTAATATTTGAAGACAATTGTTCGATTTTTTCGATTTCAAAAGGTTTAAATCCATCCCAAAGCATTTTAGCATAAATATCTTTTTCTACTTGAATAAACACATCAGCAATCTCTTGGTAAGCTTTTTTCCAAGTTTGAATAATAGGATGATCATCTTCAAGACCTACAACAGCTTTAATTGCCTCGATTAAATTTTCTCCGACAATATCGTAACCTGCAGGTGGAACTTGTAAAGCACAATGTTTATACGCAATTTCTTTAACAACCGGCATGATATTACCTAAATTATCAATATTCACTGCTGCTGCTAAAACACTTTGTGCTAATGCAGTTGATTGGAACCCCTTCTGTTGGTTCGTTTGGTTAAACATATTTTTCAATTCTGGATGTTGGTTGAACATTCTATTGTAAAAATATGATGTAATCTCAGTGCCTTTGTCTTGTAATACTGGTACTGTTTCTTTAATAATGCCTTTTTCTTTTTCATTTAACATGAAAAGTCACTCCCATTTAGTTAAATATTTCAAACCATTTCTTAATTCATTCTATTCCAAAATTTAAATTTTTTAAATCAAATGTAATCAAATTCACAAAATGTTCATTTTACATAATCTTAATATATATTTTTCTTCTTATTATTTAAATTCGTAAAATAATACGATATATTAAGACTATAGTATGATGTTTATTGTCAGAATATATTGTATAGTTTAATTAAATTACTCAATGACTTTATTTTAACGGAGGTTAACTTAATGAATAAACTAATCCAGTCACTTTCAGCGCTAGGCGTCTCCGCAACTCTAGTTACCCCCAACTTAAGTGCAGAAGCTACTACAAACCACTCTCCTGAACTTAGAGGCGTGAATGATATTGTAATTGAAAAAGGCCAAAACTATAATCTACTTAATGGAATTAGCGCCTATGATAAAGAAGATGGCGATTTAACGCATAAAATTACTGTTGATGGTCATGTTGATACTTCTAAAGTAGGTAAATATAAAGTCAAATATAACGTCATTGATTCAGATGGAGCTAAAGAAACTTCTACGCGATACATAGAAGTTAAGTAATGATGACAATTTTGAGATGAGATGAAATGTCTCATCTTTTTTTATGTCTAAAACCCTTGAAAACACTGAAAATGATAACGTTTCTCAACTATATGCGTATTTCACTTAATTTTGTCATTTTTCACAGAATAGACACATAATTTTAACAAATCTTACATTCCCCGTCATTCCTATTGTTGCTAGTTGTTTCCTATATATAATTATAATTTTTTTTGGATAAGTACTTGTAAATATCGCGTAATAAACTAAAATTAATGATAAGCCCTACATTTGTAGTATTAGGAGGTCAAAAAAGTGTCAAAATTTAAGTCTTTGCTTCTAATGTTCGGCACGCTAATTTTACTTAGTGGTTGTTCGAATGTAGAAGTATTTAATGCAAAAGGGCCAGTAGCAAGTAGTCAGAAGTTCCTGATTATTTATTCAATCGTCTTCATGCTTGTTATTGTTGCTGTTGTACTTACCATGTTCGCTATTTTTATTTTCAAGTATAGCTACAATAAAAACAGCGAAACTGGTAAGATGCACCACAATTCTTTAATTGAAACAATTTGGTTTGTGGTACCTATCATTATCGTTATTGCTTTAGCTATTCCAACAGTTAAAACTTTATACGATTATGAGAAACCACCAGAAAGTAAGGAAGATCCAATGGTTGTATATGCAGTAAGTGCTGGATACAAATGGTTCTTTGCTTATCCAGAACAAAAAGTAGAAACAGTGAATACATTAACTATTCCTAAAAATCGTCCTGTAGTCTTCAAATTGCAAGCTATGGATACGATGACAAGTTTCTGGATTCCTCAATTAGGTGGTCAAAAATATGCCATGACTGGCATGACAATGAATTGGACTTTACAAGCCGATGAAACAGGTACTTTCAGAGGACGTAACTCTAACTTCAATGGTGAAGGTTTCTCTCGCCAAACGTTTAAAGTTCACTCTGTAGACCAAAGTGAATTCGATTCTTGGGTTAAAGATGCTAAGAGCAAGAAAACACTTAGCCAAGATGAGTTTGATAAACAACTCTTACCAAGTACACCTAATAAAGAATTGACATTCAATGGTACGCATATGGCATTCGTTGACCCTGCAGCTGATCCAGAGTACATTTTCTACGCTTACAAACGTTATAATTATGTTCAAAAAGATCCTAACTTTGTAGCTGAAGAAGACTTGTACAAAGATGTTACTGATAAACCACAGAAACCAGCTCGTAAGGTTCAAATCACTAACGCTAACTATAAGCGTCATGGTATGAAACCTATGATTCTTGGTAACAATGATCCTTATGATAATGAATTCAAGAAAGAAGAGGATCATAACGCTAAGGAAATGGAAAAAATCAGTAAAAGCGCGAAAGACGAAAATGCGTCTAAATTTGGTAGCAAAGCAGACAATGATCATGGAGGTGGACATTAATGAATTTTCCATGGGATCAATTACTCGTTAAAGGTAACTGGATGATTACAATGGCACAAATCGGTGCGCCATTCCTAGTTATTGGTTTAATTGCAGTAATTACTTACTTTAAGTTATGGAAATATCTTTACAAAGAATGGTTCACATCCGTAGACCATAAAAAAATCGGTTTAATGTATTTAATTTGTGCTGTACTTATGTTCGTCCGTGGTGGTATTGATGCGTTACTTTTACGTACACAATTAACAATTCCAGATAATACTTTCTTGGAATCAAATCACTATAACGAAATCTTCAGTACGCACGGCGTTATCATGATTATCTTTATGGCTATGCCATTCATTTTTGGTTTATGGAACGTAGTTGTTCCACTACAAATTGGGGCTCGTGATGTGGCGTTCCCAGTTATGAATAACATTAGTTTCTGGTTATTCTTTGTTGGTATGATTTTATTCAACCTTTCATTCATTATTGGTGGATCACCAGCAGCTGGTTGGACAAACTATGCACCATTAGCTGGTGAATTTAGTCCAGACCCAGGTGTTAACTATTACCTAATCGCTATACAGATTTCAGGTATTGGTACATTAATGACTGGTATTAACTTCTTTGTAACAATACTTAGATGTAAAACACCAACAATGAAATTCATGCAAATGCCAATGTTTACTGTAACTACATTTATTACGACTTTAATCGTAATTCTTGCGTTCCCAGTATTCACAATTGTACTTGCATTAATGACAGCTGACCGCATTTTTGGAACTGCATTCTTTACAGTTGCTGATGGCGGTATGCCAATGTTATGGGCAAACTTCTTCTGGGTATGGGGGCACCCTGAGGTTTATATCGTTATCTTGCCTGCATTTGGTATTTACTCTGAAATTATTCCAACATTTGCTCGTAAACGTTTATTCGGTCACCAAAGCATGGTGTGGGCAACTGCTGGTATCGCATTCTTAAGTTTCTTAGTTTGGGTTCACCATTTCTTCACAATGGGTAATGGTGCATTAATCAACTCATTCTTCTCAATTTCAACAATGTTAATCGGTGTACCTACCGGAGTTAAACTCTTCAACTGGTTATTAACATTGTATAAAGGACGTATTACGTTCGAGTCACCTATGCTATTCTCATTAGCCTTCATCCCTAACTTCTTATTAGGTGGGGTTACTGGTGTAATGTTAGCGATGGCATCAGCTGACTATCAATATCATAATACTTATTTCTTAGTAGCTCACTTCCACTATACATTGGTTACTGGTGTAGTATTTGCCTGCCTAGCTGGTTTAATCTTCTGGTATCCTAAGATGATGGGTTACAAATTAAACGAAAAATTAAATGCATGGTGTTTCTGGTTATTCATGATTGGATTTAACGTATGTTTCTTACCACAATTCATTCTTGGATTAGACGGAATGCCTCGTCGTTTATACACTTACATGCCTTCTGATGGTTGGTGGTTATTAAACGTAATCTCAACTATTGGTGCATTATTAATGGCTGTTGGTTTCCTATTCTTAGTAGCAAGCATCGTATACAGTCATATCAAAGCTCCACGTGAAGCTACTGGAGATAACTGGGATGGTCTTGGACGTACTTTAGAGTGGTCAACTGCTTCTGCAATTCCACCTAAATACAACTTTGCTATCACTCCAGATTGGAATGACTATGATACATTTGTTGATATGAAAGAACATGGTCGTCATTATTTAGATAACCATAACTATAAAGACATTCATATGCCAAACAATACACATACTGGTGTGTTTATGGGTATATTCATGTTATTAGGTGGTTTCTTCTTAATCTTTGAAACGATCGTCCCTGCTATAATTTGTTTAGTAGGTATTCTTGGTTCATTAGTTTACCAAAGTTTCGTTCAAGATCATGGTTATCATATCCCTGCTTCTGAAGTTGCTGAAAATGAAGCTCGCTTAAGAGAAGCTCGTATTAAAGAAAGGGAGGCTGTAGGTCATGAGTCATGATACAAATACTGTTGATTCACGTACGCACGAAGGTCAATTAAATAAACTTGGCTTCTGGATTTTCCTTACAGCCGAATTCTCGTTATTCGGTACCTTATTTGCAACGTTAATAACGTTGCAACATGGTGGCGATTACGCAGGCAAAATGACAACTGAATTATTCGAGTTACCGCTTGTATTAATTATGACATTTGCCTTATTAATCAGTTCTTACACATGTGGTATTGCAATTTATTACATGCGTAAAGAAAAACAAAACTTAATGATGTTTTGGATGATTCTTACAGTACTTTTAGGTTTAGTGTTCGTTGGATTCGAAATTTACGAATTCGCTCACTATGTTTCTGAAGGTGTAACACCACAAATTGGATCATATTGGTCTAGTTTCTTCATCCTATTAGGTACACATGGTGCCCACGTATCATTAGGTATTGGTTGGATCATTTGTTTATTAATCCAAGTAGCTACACGTGGTCTTAATAAATACAATGCTCCAAAATTATTTATCGTAAGTTTATACTGGCACTTCTTAGATGTTGTTTGGATCTTCATCTTTACTGCCGTATATATGATAGGGATGGTGTATAGCGGATGAATACAATCGTAAAACATACAGTTGGCTTTATAGCCTCAATCGTCTTGACGTTATTAGCAGTTTTCGTAACTCTATACACAAACATGACATTCCATGCTAAAACAACAATCATCTTTGGCTTTGCATTTATTCAAGCTGCAGTTCAATTATTAATGTTCATGCACTTAACTGAAGGTAAAGATGGTCAAGTACAATCGTTCAAAGTTATCTTTGCGATTATCATCACATTAGTGACTGTTGTTGGTACGTATTGGGTTATGCAAGGTGGACATTCTCACCACTTATAATTTAATATTTATCTCACTAAAAGAACCTGTTATGAAACGCCTTAGCGTTTCAAACAGGTTCTTTCTTTATACTTTCATTTACTATCTTAGATAAGTTATCTTTATATTAAACCAATCATTATATAGGAGATGAATTCAATCATGCGTTTACCATTAATTATAGATACAGACCCAGGTATTGATGATGCAGCTGCATTAAGTGTCGCCCTATTACATCCATCTTTTGATGTTAAAATGATATCTACTGTTAACGGAAATGTTGGTATCGAAAAAACGACCGCAAATGCGCTAAAATTAAAAGCTTTCTTCAACAGTGACGTACCTGTTCATAGAGGTGCTACAAAACCATTAATAAGTAAGGTTATTGATGCTAGTCATGTTCATGGAGAAAGTGGTATGGATGGTTATGACTTCCCTTCTATATCAATAAATCAATTAGCATCAACTAATTCAATAACTGCAATGAGAGATATCCTTTTACAAACAGACACCCCTATCACAATCGTTGCTCTAGGACCACTTACGAACATTGCTTTATTAATAAGTACATTTCCAGAAGTTAAAGATTTTATTAAGGAAATTGTCTTAATGGGTGGTAGCGCTGGACGAGGTAATGTAACACCGCTTGCTGAATTTAATATTTATAGCGATCCTGAAGCAGCTCATATTGTGTTTAATAGTGGCCTCCCTATCACAATGATTGGCCTTGATTTAGCGCGACAATCTTTATTAACGCATGACTATCTAGCGTCATTCGAACATATGAGTCGAACAAGTGCAATGCTTTATCAACTCTTTCAACATTATAGAGAAAAGGACTTTGCTCAAGGGTTAAAATTATATGACGTCTTTACTGTACTCTATCTACTCGACACAGAAAGTTATGAAACACATCTGGCCGATGTACAAATTGAACTACAAGGTACACTGACTAGAGGTGCTACAGTTGTTGATTTTGATTCTCCATATCCTAACTGTACAATAGTTACATCAAGTTTAAATGATAACTACCGTTCCGTATTCAAAAACACACTTAAATAAAAACTAAGGGAGTGAAGAACGACTTCAATACGATTTCGTTTCTCCACTCCCAATTTATTTTTGGAATATTTTTATGTCCTTCCTATTATTAGACCCTTCTCCAATAAGGATAACTAAAGTTGAGAAAGCTTAATTTAAAGGTCCTCTCACTCTAGCCAGCTAATATCAATATTATATAGCCCTATAGATTAATGTTGCCTCAAATGCACGACTTTAGTTACTTCGTTTCATAAATATTTTGACCTAGTAATTGATAGTAAATATGTGAAATCGTCGACTCATTGGATAGCTTAGCATTATCAACTTTATTAGTCGCCAATACAATAATGTAGTCTTTATTAAAGTACACAGTAAATATTTGACCAAAGAATACACCATTAATTCGATTGACTTGTGGTGTCGCATAGAACCCATATCTATATGACTCTGGGTATTTAGTACTTCCAATTTCTTGAAGCAATGAGGTTGTCACCGCTTGATTAAAAATATTATTTTGCTGTAAGTCATTAACTAATCTAGCCATATCATGCGTAGACATAAATAAATTCCCAGCACCATAGTATTGCTCTAAAATATTAGGTTTCATCTTTTTTAATTTATTATTTTTAACTTTATACCCCGTAGCCATATTCTCTTTAAAAGGCTTCTCATTAAAGAAAGCACTGTGTTCTAAGTGATAAGGTTCAGCTAAGTATTTATAGTAATTTTCTACATAAGATTGATGTGTGACTGATTCTATAACCTGTGCTAATACTAAATAATTGGCATCATTATATAAATGTTTATGATAATACTTATTGTTGATCCCTCTTCTTTGGATATCATGTACTGCTCCATCTAAACTTTTAGTATCTGGATTAGCACTAAATTTATATAAACCACTTCTATGTAACATTAAATCTTTCAGAGTAATGGTTTTATTTGTCTTGAACCAAGGTAGATATTTCGTAACAGAATCATTCATATTTATTTTGTTTGATAATTCTAAATGCTTGAGTATTAAGCCAGTAGTAAATTTTTGTGCTGAGCCAATTAAATACATCGTATTTGTGTTGTTCTTTTTCTTACTACTCAAATTTTGGTAACCGTAGCCTTTATCAAGCATTAATTTCCCATCTTTTAAAACTGTAATCGATCCATTAAAATGAACATTCTTTAAATATGTATTAATTTGTTTAATACTAAGATCATCCGCTTGAACCGTTTTTAACTTAGGCGCCTTTTTGTGGTGTTTATCTCTATGCTCAATATAAGTCTTATTATCGTTCACATTATTATATGCACTATCTTTAACACTGTAATTAGTTACTTTAACGACAAATAAAATGACGAGAAGCACTAATACGATTAATACTAAAATAAAAGCTATAATTTTTAATTTGTTATTTTTCATGAGGTCCCTCTTACATCTAAAATAGAAGCGTGTCTAAATCAAAAACTATTCTATCTATATTATTTTTTTATTCATTCAACATTTTATATTATATAACACAACATCATTGAATTCATCTTTCTTTAATCATACACGCATCATTTTTAAATTCATCATACTTTAGTATGATAAAGTATAGTTTATTGCAACGAAATCTCTTTTTTAAATTTTATTTTAATTATGTAAATCTTGTATTAAAATTAAAGTTGTAATTTTCTCCAAAAAGTAATACAATTTAAGGCTATGAGAGTATAGAACACATAAATTCAATTCATTTTAACACCTTTGACTATAAACAAATTACGAAAACTAAAAACTTTATCTTTGATTTTTATGATTTTGCTTAAATAACCACATAGTTGTGTTTATTTTTCGAATTATAAAATCACTTTTAAAAGATAATATGTATAGGAGCAAATGCTATGAACCGATTTTTAAAATATTTTATGATGCTACTCACATTAGTATTAATCGTTGTTCCTGTAATTTTTATCATCAATTTGTACAAAACTTCTGAAAGTGCAATGCAAAACTCTTATGATAAGACTGATTCAAAACGTCAGTCAAGCATTCGAGAAGGTAAAGTAAATCCTTCTAAAGACGCCGTATCAATCTTATTCTTAGGTATCGATGATAATGAAGGTCGCCGAAAAAATGGCCAAACTACGGAACACTCTAGAACAGATTCAATGATTCTTTCTACCTTTAGTCCTGACAAACGTCAAATTCGCTTACTGAGTATCCCACGTGATACGATTAGCTACATTCCTAAAGTTGGTTATTACGATAAAATAACGCATGCACATGCTTATGGTGGTCCTGTAGCTGCAATGGATTCTGTTGAAGCTACTCTAAATGTTCCAGTTGATTACTATGTACGTGTGAATATGGATGCGTTTGTTGAAGCAGTAGATGAACTTGGTGGGATCTATTACGACGTTCCTTATGACTTAAATGAACCAAATACAGACGACAGCGGTAGAATTAAAATAAAAAAAGGATACCAAAAACTGAACGGTGACGAAGCGTTAGCTGTTGCAAGAACAAGACACCATGACTCTGACTTAAAACGTGGCGAAAGACAAATGGATTTAATTAAACTGCTTTTCCAAAAAGCTAAAAGTTTAGATTCATACGATAAATTAGATGACTTAGTAAAAATTGTAGGGAAAAATGCCAAACACAATTTAACCGCTTCTGAAATTAAATCACTCGCATCTATGTATTTATCTGATGATATTGAATTTAAAACATCTCAACTTAAAGGTGAAGATGATTACCTACAAAATATTTACTATTACAATCCGAGCGTAAGTAATATTATGAAATATTCAAATATATTGCGTTCTGATTTAGGACTATCTAAAATAACAGATAAGGATGATTTCTTAGATCAACGTGTAATTAACCATTACGGCACACTAGTACCACTTACACCTCTTGATCAGTCGTTATTGAAAAATAATCAAAAAGATACATCTTCTACTGATGATAGTACTGATAATTCAGCAAGTAACGATAATACAACTGAAACACAGTCAACAGAAACAGATAATTCTAATTCATACGGTGGTTATGACCAAAATAGTCAGGGTACTACGCAAAACGATAATTACAGTCAAACCAACAATGATAATCAGACAAATCAATCCGATTCATTTAATAACAACCAAAATCAAACGAATCAATTATATTAATTGGGAGGATCACATACTATGTCACGTAAAACATATGAAAAAGCTGCTAACATTAACGGCATGTTCAATGTTTTAGAGCAACAAATTATTCATAGCAAAGACATGGCTTTATTCAGAAGTGAGTTCTTTTACGTAAACCACGAACATCGCGAAAATTATGAAGCTCTTTTAGTTTACTACGGTGAGAATTCAATTAACCCTATTGTAAATGGCGCATGTTATATTCTTGCCTTACCTGAAATTTTCAATAAAGTGGATGTTTTTGAATCAGATTTACCATTCTCCTGGGTCTACAATGAGAATGGTATTACCGAGACAATGCAAAGTATTAGCGTACCTCTTCAATATCTCATTGCGGCAGCATTAGAAGTGACTGATGTTACTATATTTAAACCTTCAGGCTACACAATGGGCATGAATAACTGGAATATTGCTCAAATGAGAATATTTTGGCAATATAGTGCCATTGTTCGCCAAGAAGCACTATAAAAACGATATTCCTACTCCTTTTTACTTATTGTTTGTAAAAAGGAGTTTTTTTCTGTTTATAAATCAGATAGAATAACTTTATAATTTTTTTAATTTGAATTTTTTTAATTTTTAATAATTATATCTATAGGGGGGCTTTGAAATGTTTGAAATCGTAAAAAATAAAGACATGTTATCAGATTGTTTTTACATAAGACAAGAAGTATTTGTAAAAGAACAAGGTGTTCCTTTGGAAAATGAATTAGATTCATTTGAAGAAAGTTCAACACATGTTATAGGGTATGATACAAATCATATGCCATTTGCATGTGCAAGATTTAGACCGTATAATGACGCTGCTAAAGTAGAAAGAGTTGCTATTCTAAAAGATTATAGAAAAGATGGGTATGGTAAAACTTTAATGCACGCCATCGAACGTTTTGCGAAAGTTCAAGGATATCAGCAATTAGTATTAAATGCACAAGTACAGGCACAAGGTTTTTACGAGAAACTAGGTTATATGTCAACAGGCACCATTTTTATTGAAGAAAATATCGATCATATCAAAATGTATAAGAATATATAAACAGGGTACATTCAAATTACATATATTATATGTAATTTGTTAATTTCGTTAACCTATTTGATAAATGCGCTTTTAATTATTAATTCTACCCCGCTAACCCCTTAGTAAATTCATAATTTGTTTAATATAAGTAAGAAAGTATTAAAGTTAGTTTACAAATAAGTTAAATCAAATCATAGCAAATTTTAAAATACTATAATGGAATTGTAACTATACTAATAACGAGGAGTAACAATATGACCAATAAGTTTAATTTAAAATTTCCTTCCATGATTGCAATCACTTTATTTGGTGCTGCATTTACAACACAACAAGCACATGCAGCTGAAACGAATCAAAATTCTACCAATACAAATAATGTGATTGATGATCAACAAAATATAAAAAATGCTGAACAGGCTAAAAAAGAAGTAACGAATTCAGCACAAAATGTTTCAGGTGTACAAACATATCAAAATCCTGAAAATGTAAAAGCATCTGTTGCTACAGCAAGTAAAACATACGATGCTAAATTAGATAACTTAAATAAAGTTGATACGTCATCACAAAATCAACAAGGTGCACAAAAACAAAATACAGCTAATACAAATACAACTAATACAAATACAGCAGATTCAAATAGTACGTCAGCTAAAGTTCAAAACAATGAACAACAAGCATCAACATTAAACAAAGTAGACCAAAAAGAGAATACGAATCAAACGCAAAATAATGTGAATACGAATAATCAAACATCACAAGCTTCTGTAAATGCTTCAGAAGTATCTGAACAACAACCAAATGAGCGTACGTCTGCGAATACAAACCAAGAAGCTACACAAGATGTTAAAAACCAAAACAATACAATTGATGAAAGTTCACAACAAACAGCACGTTTAACTTCATCAAATAAAAATAATACAAATCAATCAACTGTTACTCCAACTCAATCTAATCAAGCAGCTCAATCAAAGCAACAAAAAGAGCATAAACAAACGACTACTAAGAACATTAGTACTTATAGTGATAACGCGACAAATGCTAAGCAATCAAATGTAGCGCAAGCTAAATCGTCGAACGTAGCTAATTCTGAAAATACAACAACGCCAAAAGCTTCAATAAAAGCTTCAACGAATGCTACTCAAACGTCAGCATCAAACAACGCGCAATCAGGTTATTCTGGATTTAGATCAGTTGGTGGCAAAGGTGGTTCAGCAACACCCGTAAAAACAGTTAAACGTTATGCTGCTAGAGCAACGACATCATCTTTACCAAAATATAAACCACAAGTTAGTTCATCAATTAACAATTATATTCGCTCAAATAACTTACAAGCACCTAAGATTGAAGAAAATTATTCATCATACTTCCCTAAATATGGCTATCGTAATGGTGTAGGTCGACCTGAAGGTATTGTAGTTCATGATACTGCTAATGATAATTCAACAATTGATGGCGAAATTAATTATATGAAAAATAATTACAATTCAGCATTTGTTCATGCATTTGTTGATGGCAACCGTATCATTGAAACTGCCCCTACTGACTACTTATCATGGGGTGCAGGTCCGCAAGCAAATAATCGTTTCATCAATGTTGAAATTGTGCATACACATGACTATGTTTCATTTGCTAAGTCAATGAATAACTATGCAGATTATGCTGCAACACAATTACAATATTACGGTTTAAAACCTAACAGTGCTGAGAATGACGGTCAAGGTACTGTATGGACACACTATGCTATCAGTCGTTTCTTAGGTGGCACGGATCATTCAGACCCACACGCTTATTTACAAAATCATAACTATTCTTATAACGAATTATATGATTTAATTAATGAAAAATATTTAATTAAAACGGGTCAAGTCGCACCTTGGGGTACAACTTCAAGTAATAACGGTTCATCTAATACAAATAAAGGTGGCTCAAGTAATAGTAGTTCAACTACTACATCACCTAAATTAACCGTTAATGCTAATACTGGACTAGCTCAAATTAAAACAAATAATAGTGGTCTATACACAACCGTTTATGATGCTAAAGGTAAAGCTACAAATCAAGTGCATAACACTCTATCTGTTACTAAATCCGCTACACTTGGCAAAGATAAATACTATTTAGTATCTGACTATAATAGCGGTAAAGTATACGGTTGGGTTAAACAGGGTGAAACGATTTATAACACTGTAAAATCACCTGTAAAAGTTAACCAATCATATAATATTAAATCTGGTACTACACTATATACAGTACCTTGGGGTAATTATAATCAAGTAGCTGGAACGGTTTCTAAATCAAATACTGCACCATTTAAAGCAACAAAATCACAACAAGTAGGCCAATCCACTTATTTATTTGGTTCATTAAATGGTAAAAATGGATGGGTTAGCAAAGCATTCCTAACTGATATAACTAAACCAACATCAGGCAGTAAAACACCATCAGTAGACAACACATTAAAAGTGTCTAACCTTAAAAATACTTTAGGCCAAGTTTCTACTAAGAATAAAGGATCATATACAACTGTTTATGATAAGAACGCAAAAGCAAATGCTACGCTTGGTGGTAAGACGTATAACATCACTAAGAAAGCTACGTTAAACAATAAAGATTATTACTTAATTTCTGATTATAATGGTAATACTTCACGAGGTTGGATTCCGGCTTCAGAAATTACCGTTAAGTCTTCAACACCTACCAAGACAACTGCCACTTATTACAATATTAAAGGTAATGCCAATATTTATGACACACCTTGGGGAACAGCTAAACAAGTTAAAGCTACAGTTCCATCTAGTGGCAAACAATTAAAATCAATTGATAACCTTAAAGTTGGAAATGAAACATACCTACATGGTGTAATCAATAATATTTGGGGTTGGATTAAATCAACTGATGTACAACAAGCACCTAAAGTAAACGCTAAGTTTGCAGTGAATACAACAGCTACTAAACCATCTACATCTTCAACACAAACAGTGTCTAAAGTGGCTCAAGTTAATGCAAATAACAGTGGTGCACACGCAACTGTTTATGATAAAACTGGTAAAAATGCGTCTAAATATGCAAATCGTACTTTCAACGTTTCTAAAGAAAAAACAGTTAATGGTAATACGTATGTGTTACTTCAAAACACTACACAAAATACACCTTTAGGTTGGTTCAATGTTAAGGACTTAAATATTCAAAATTCAAGTTCTGTCCAAAAAACATCAGGCACATACAAAATTAATAATAAAAATAATGGTCTTTACTCAATCGCATGGGGTACAAATCAACAACGTTTAGACAATAAAGACTTAGCTAATCAATCATTTAAAGTATCTAAATCTGTTGTTGTAGGCAATACATCATACTTATATGGTACTGTTAATGGTAAAACAGGTTGGATTGCTAAAGATGACTTAACATCATCTAATACATCATTAAATAATGGTGAAAAGTATCAATATGAATTCATTATTAATAACTATAATGGTTTTTATTATGATGATCCTACCTCTGCAAAAGCAACTTCATTAAAAGCATTTAATGAACAAATTTTCCAAGTAACGAACCGTAAAGTCATCAATGGTAAAACTTGGTATTATGGTAAATTAAGCAATGGTAAGTATGTATGGATTAAAGATACTGATTTGAAGAAAGAATTAGTTAAATATTCAAAATCATATAGAACTTTAAATCAAGCTGTGTCACTTCAACAAAATGCTTATGGTGCACCACCACAAGTTCAAAGAAACGGTTATGGTTGGTCTAATGCTACTTATAGTGAAATTAAAAATGCGATGAATCCTGAACGATTAGCTAAAGATGAAACACTTAAGTATCAATTCTTACGTTTAGATCGTCCACAAAACATTTCTGTAGCAAGTTTAAACCAATTACTTAAAGGTAAAGGTGTACTTGAGAATCAAGGACAAGCATTCAGTCAAGCAGCTGCCACTTCAGGTATTAATGAAATTTACTTAGTTGCACACGCGTTAATTGAAACAGGTAATGGTCAATCTCAATTAGCTAAAGGTGCTAATATTGTTAATAATTATGTTACTACTAAGAGTGCTACAAAATATCACAACGTATTTGGTATAGCTGCATACGATGCTAATCCACTATACAGTGGCATTAAGTATGCTAATCCACTATACAGTGGCATTAAGTATGCTAAACAAGCTGGTTGGAACTCAGTATCTAAAGCTATTATTGGTGGCGCTAAATTTATAGGCAAAGACTATATTAAAGCTGGACAAAATACATTATACAAAATGCGTTGGAATCCAGATCACCCTGCTACGCATCAATATGCAACTGATATTAACTGGGCTAATATTAACGCTCAATATTTAAAACAACTATACAGTGAGATTAAAGCAGTTGGTAAATACTTCGATATCACAAGTTATACTAAATAATGACATTCTTCAGTCAAATAACTGGAAGATAGAATGGTTAAAAAACTAGAAAAGTAGAGGCTGGGACATTTGATTTTGTCTCAGCCTTAATAATGTAAACAATCATTCTTCTGCTATGCTCATAAAATTAAGCCATAACGTTAAAATGATCTTCTAACAAGATTCATTAAAATGTTATGGCTTATTTTCTTAAATATATATATGACGGCTATTCAGTTTGTCTAATAACTGATTTAGACTTTGTATTTCCTCTTTACTTAGACATTGGCAACGTGCTTCTATTAATTCACATCTTGCAGTATTGATTTGTTGAATTAAATTACGCGCTTCTTCTGTTAGACATAAGTCTTTGCAACGTAAATCTTCATGTGATTGTTGACTTGTGATATAGCCTTTCTGGACTAACTTCTTAATCCATCTAGAAACAATAGATTGTTCTCTGCTAATCTTCATCGTCAAATCATATTGTGATAAACGATCAAAGCTATATAATATACGCAATAATTCTAGTTGATCATTTGTAATGTCCGTGCGTTGTCCAAATCGTCTGTTAACCAAATTCAGGTCATTATTTGTTAGTGTAATAAGTTTTTCTAGTTGATTATACATTGTTGTTCTACTCCACTTTTGTAATTGATAATACTATTATACTATGATTTTTTTATATGTCATGTACTTTCAATATTTTGTCACAATACATATCTCAATAATTCAATTTTAATTTCATTCAGTTTAACTCACCGTTGAGGCAAACGTGAAATTTAACGAAACATTGCTTGAGCCTGACATTTCTATTGTTTTTTATAATTCGGGTTATCTTTATTAAGGAAATAATTACCTGCATTTAAATAGCTTGCAAATGCAGACCACATGACATACGGAATTTGTAATAAACCTGCAATGCGATGTATTTTAAACATTGAAATTGTATTAACGACGACAGAGATAAATAACATCATACTTTCAATCAAGGCAATGCCTCTAACTTTCTTTTTAAAGTAAAGTATTGACCATAAATAATTTAAAGCTAACTGACTATAGTGAGTCACTTTAATCTTAGTCGTCTGTTCATTATTTTTCGTAGTGAGTAAATAAGAAACGCCCATGAGTACATATAAGATTGGCCAAACAATTGGAAAAGCTTTTGTAGGCGGTGAAAATGGTGGCTTTCTAAATTGGTTATAATCCTCTTTTGATTCTTTCGCTATGACTCGACCAATGATACTCCCACCTACCATTGGATGTAACAATTTAAACGTATTTTTTAATATATTAATGGTAATCCTCTCCTTTGGCTTATTAACTTCCTCTTCCCTATTCAAAAAATAATATTCATATTTGAAATAATTATCTTAAAATCAAATAAAATGTATATATCTAAGGCTTATTTAATAATCAACATTTTTTCTAAATTGTTGCATTGAAGTATCGAAATATACTAAATTAGATACAGTTATTAATAAAAAAGGAGCCAATCGTATGTCCATTGATACAAAAAGAGATTACTTTTTCGATAACGCTCGAGCCATCCTCATCTTTTTAGTCGTGTTCGGTCATATGATTCAACCCTATACTTCTGAAAGTAAATCGTTATCTGCATTATATTTACTGATTTATAGTTTCCATATGCCATCATTTTTATTTATCTCTGGATACTTTGCCAAACATTTGGATAAACCACATTATTTAGAGAATGTAGCTAAAAAGTTACTTGCACCATATGCGATATTTTATGCCTTTTTCTCAATTTATTATTTTTTAACTGGTAAAAGTGACGCGATACAAATGGATCCATTTAATCCAGTATTTGCTTTATGGTTTTTACTTACATTATTTAGTTTTCACGTCATACTTGTTATTGTACGTCGATACAAAGCATACTATGTGTTACCTATCGCATTAATCATTTCAATACTTGCTGGTTTTTCTGACGATATCGATGGTTATATGAGTATTTCTAGAACAATTGTATTTTTCCCAATATTCTATGTTGGCTATTTAACAACACGTTCACATACAAAACTATTGCGTAATAAAAAAATAAACGTATTTTCAATTATGGTACTTATCATATTTTTCATCGTTTATTACATCCATCCAATCAATTCAGATTGGCTCTTAGGTAGCAGTCCTTACACTTCTCTCGAAAATAATAACGAAGATGTATATAGTCCCTTAAAACGTTTATTACTTTACTTCATCATATTTGTAACTATGTTCTCATTTCTTAATTTAATGAGTACGACTAAACGTTTCTATACTTATATTGGCAATCGTACGATGTATATCTATTTACTCCATGGACTAGTTATAGGTATCGTTAGAGGTTATGAAATATATCCATTTAAGTCTCATACGTCCGTTCTTACTTATGGCTATTTATTTATAATCTCAATCGTGATTGTTTATTTACTATCAACGAATTTTGTTTGTAAATGGACTAATCCTTTAATCAATTTGAAGAAACCTTCTTCATTTAAAGGATAATGACAAAATCATATAAACCAATACTTACCAAATTATGGTAGCTAAAATATGTTATTATAAGATTATTCTAAAAATTTATAGTAACAAGTACGGTTACTATAATTTGGTTTTTTGAGGTGTAAAAATGAAATTAACTTTAAATTCAAATGCTAAATTTTTAAGGGCACCAAGTATTCGTCAGTTCTCTAATCGTATGAAGGATATTGATGATTGCGTCAATTTAACGATTGGTCAACCCGACTTTCCTATGCCAGAGGTGGTGAAAGCGGCCTATATCACTGCAATACAAGAAGATAAAACGAGTTACTCACATAATAAAGGATTACCTGAAACACGTCAGGCAATTCGTAACTATTTCAACAATAAATACGGTTTCTATTATAGTGAAGAAGAAATTATTGTTACGAATGGTGCAAGTGAAGCACTTGATACTTCATTACGTAGTATTATCGAACCTGGTGACGAAATATTAATTCCAGGGCCTATTTACGCTGGTTATATTCCATTAGTAGAGACTTTAGGTGGGCACCCTGTATATATAGATACAACAAAGTCAGAATTTAAAATCACGCCTGAATTAATTGCTCAACACTACTCTGATAAGACAAAAGCAATTTTGTTGAACTACCCTACGAATCCTACGGGCGTCATATTAGATCGTAATGAAGTTAAAAGCATTGTAAATTATTTAAAAGATAAAGAAATTTTTATTATTAGTGATGAAATTTATGCGGAAAATACATTTAAAGGTAAACATGTTTCCTTTGCAGAATTTGAAGAGATACGCGATCAGCTTTTACTTATTGGTGGTTTGAGTAAATCTCATTCTGCTACAGGTATTCGTATCGGCTTCTTACTAGGGCCTGAATATTTAATTGAAAAGCTAACATTTATGCATGCCTATAATTGCATTTGTGCAAATGTCCCTTCACAAATTGCTTGCATTGCCGCACTCAATGAAGGATTAGATGCACCTCAATATATGAACCAAGCCTATATCGAGCGTCGTGACTATCTGGTCAGTAAACTAACAGAATTAGGTTTTGAACTTGATGCTCAACCAGAAGGTGCGTTCTATATATTCCCAAGTATTCGACAGTTTACGTCTAATGATTTTGACTTTTGCGTAAAAGTGCTTGAAGAAGCCCACGTAGCAATGGTGCCTGGGTCTTCATTTACCGATATGGGTAAAGGTTATATCCGCATTTCTTATGCTTACGATATGGATGTCTTGAAAGAAGGTATGCGTCGATTAGAATTATTTTTAAAAAAATATTATAATTGATACCTTAATTTAAAAGGACACTTGTTAATAGCGATTAAACTGTTTATCAGTTTATCACTATACAAGTGTCCTTTAATTATATTTATAGTTGTATTATCATTAACCGGTTTATGGGAATTTAGGGAATTGATCGAAGTCTGGATCACGTTTTTCTTTAAACGCGTCACGACCTTCTTTCGCTTCATCCGTAGTATAGTAAAGTAATGTAGCATCTCCAGCCATTTGTTGTAAGCCAGCTAAGCCATCCGTATCAGCATTCATAGCAGCTTTTAAGAAACGTAAAGCTGTTGGAGAATGTTTCATAATATCTTTACACCATTTAACCGTTTCATCTTCAACTTGGTCTAATGGTACAACTGTATTAACTAAGCCCATGTCTAAAGCTTCTTGTGCATTGTATTGGCGACATAAGTACCAAATTTCACGCGCTTTTTTATGGCCAACGATTCTTGCTAAGTAGCCAGAACCATAACCAGCATCAAATGAACCTACTTTAGGACCTGTTTGTCCGAAAATAGCATTGTCAGCAGCGATTGTTAAGTCACATACTACATTTAATACGTTACCACCACCGATGGCATAACCTCTAACCATTGCGATTACTGGTTTAGGAATGACACGGATTAAACGTTGTAAATCTAATACATTTAAACGAGGAATTTGGTCTTCACCTACATAGCCACCATGCCCACGTTTCTTTTGGTCACCGCCTGAACAAAAGGCTTTGTCACCTTCGCCAGTTAAGATGATTACAGAAATATTTTGATCATCACGTGCACGACTGAAAGCATCAATCATCTCAGCAACCGTTTTTGGTGTAAAAGCATTTCTCACTTCTGGACGATTAATTGTTACTTTCGCAATACCTTCATAAAATTCATATTTTATTTCATCATATTCTCTAAGTGTTTCCCACTGTCTAGTCATTTTGCTCCTCCTTTAAAAAACCTAATACCATTGTATCAAATTCCGCTTTATCTTCCACATGAATTGTATGACCTACATTGGAAAAGGTATGGACTTGGCTATAGCGCATATCTTTGTTCATAGCTTGTCCAGTCTTCACAAATTTTTGGTCTAATTCACCTGTTAATATAAAGCACGGTATTTGAATTCGACTGATTTGATCCCATAGGTTAGGCATATGCCCTGTACCGTAATCACGTAATGCCTTTGCCAATTTATAAGGGTCTTGAGCCATACGCATGTCACGCATAGCTGTCTTTTGCGCTTTATCCAAATGTTGTTGTGTATAGAATAGCGGTAATTTTTCCCAATCATTTACAAAGACTTCTAATCCTGCTATTTCTAACACTTTCGCTCTAGCAGCATCTATTTGTTGTCGCTCATAACGATTATTTTCTTCTCTAATTCCTGGTGAACTACTTTCAAGAATCAATTTGTTAATTGCGTGTTTACCATACAGTGCATAGTATAGTGCTACCCTACCACCCATTGAATAGCCTAATAACGTGACTTTATAAGATTCATACATATCTAATATTTCATCCAATTGCTTCGCAAGAAATGGAAAATCCCATGTTACATCCATTGAGGAATGATCTTGGCCATGGCCTGGTAAATCAACAGTTAACACATTAACCTCTTGTAACAATGGATCCACGTGCGCATCAAACGTACGACTATCACTTATAAAGCCATGTAGAAGTACTAATAATTGATTTGTCTCTTGTTTTGACTGATAAAAGTTATAATGTAACATTCAGAATACCACTCAATTTCTTATATAGAATTTGATGTTGCGACATATTGTCATCTCTATTCGTTACCAACTCATAAATATGTGAATGCATGTGTGACAGCTTTTCATGAGTGAAATCTGCTACCGAATTAAAGCGTTTGAATGAAAAATCATAAAGTAGCGCTGTATATTCAAAATTCAATCCAGTTGGCGTGCCAAACAATCTTTCAAAATAAGCTTCTGCAGACGCCTTCTGTGGAAGATATGAGAATATACCGCCACCATCATTGTTTAGCAATACAATATTTAAATGAATGTTGTTAATTTTTGCCATTAAAAGACCGTTCATATCATGATAAAACGCTAAGTCACCTATCAATAACGTTATTTTCTTATGTACAGCCATGCCAACAGCTGTAGACACAACACCATCAATACCATTTGCGCCACGATTTGCGTATACTTCAACTTCACTATTGTAAAGTAAATTATCTACGTCACGAACTGGCATACTATTACTTACAAAAATAGCATCTTCTTTAGTCAGTTTATCAATGACTGTTTTTACAAATGCCGCTTCATCAGTCGCATGTGACATATGTTTATCGATATGATGTCTCGCTTGAGATTCAAGTGTTCGCCACATTTCTATCCAATCGTTACGTTCAACTGCTGATTCTTCAATAAGGTTTCTGAAGAAATCATTTGCAGATATTTCATAAGACACACTAGGTGGTGTTGGAAAAACATCTATCTTGTCATTATTTTGAACAAGTATTTGATAGGCATTCGTATGTTTAAGCCATTGATTTAACTTTTTAGAGATAACTGGTTTCCCAACTCTAATAACAAAATCAACATCTAAATCAAGCCCTGCACGAAAATATAAGTCATACGTCGTTATCACATTAGGATGATTATACTTACGTAACTGACTCAATGGGTCAGCAAGTATAGGTAAATCGTGCACCGTTGCATATGTAAGAATTTGATCGACGGCTTGATGTTGCATGTCACCGACAATAATCAATCCTTTTTTCTCTTTTAAAATATGACTGATATCTTGAACATTAATATTTTTTTGATAATGCGGTAACTTTTTAGTATAAGACGTCAACCATTCTTGTCTTTCAAGATTAGGCGTTAATGGCTCTCTAAATGGTAAGTTAAAGTGAATTGGACCTCTATGAGGACCATATAAATATTGGCTTGCAATCTGCATTTGGTAATAAATGGCATCTAACATGTATTCAGTACCATCAGCGACAGGCATATCAAACTGAAAATTAACATAATTTGCAAACATATTCACTTGATTAATCGCTTGAGGTGCGCCTACACTTCTTAATTCATGAGGACGATCACTTGTTAACACGATTAAAGGTATACGACTGATTTGGCTCTCGGCAATTGCTGGCGTATAATTCGCTGCTGCAGTACCTGAAGTACATAAAATCGCTACAGGTCGTTCGCTCCCTTTTATTAAACCTAAAGCAAAAAATGCCGCACTACGTTCGTCTGGGTGTACCCAAGTCTTAATGTTGGGATGTGCCTCAAACGCAATTGCTAGTGGTGTAGATCTTGAGCCGGGACTAATGACTACTTCTCGTACACCATAGACATATAACTCAGATGCAAAGGTATATACTTGTTTAGTTAATGCTTCGTTATGATTCATTCTTATCCACTACTCCTAAAGCATTCATCATTGGTGAAAATTTAACCGCTGTTTCAGCTAATTCGCTATCTGGATCAGAATCTTTTACAATTCCGCAACCTGCAAATAACGTCGTTTGATTTTGTTTCATTAACATTGAGCGTATGGCTACAATAAACTCACAATCATCATTCATGTCAATATAGCCAACCGGTGCACCATATAAACCACGCGTTCCAAACTCATTTTCTTCAATAAATTTGAGTGCTTCATCTTTAGGATAGCCACCTAACGCTGGTGTAGGATGCATGTCGTCTATTAACCCAATAAATGAATTGTTTTTTAACTGACCTTGTATTTGCGTATATAAATGATATAAATGGTCATTTTTTAAAATATTCGGTGTATGATTATATTCAATATGATCAACGTAAGGTGTGATATCATCTAGAATACTTCTAACTACAAAATCATGTTCACCTAAATTCTTTTTATCCTTTAAAAATGCTTGTATATTTTTTTCATCTTCTTCAGTGTCGTTAGATCGTTTAATCGTACCAGCTACTGCTTTCGTAGATAAAACACCATCTTCTACCTTAAGAAGTTGTTCTGGTGTTTGTGAAAAGAATACAGATTGGTTGGACTCTAAAATAAATAAATAGCTATTTTTTTCATTTTGTAGTGCGCGATTAAGCACGTAAGGTATACTAATTGGCTTATCAAATTTGATCATACGACGTCTTGCAAGCACAATTTTTTTAGTTTCATCAAGCTGAGCAATCGCATCTCTAACCAGTTCTTTCCACTCATCAACGTAAATATCTTCCATTCGTAAGATATTTCCTAATGTTTCATCTTGATCATCTTGTCCAATGTGCGCCTCTTCAAAGAAAGCGACTACCTCTTTGAATGCTTCAATATCAAAATTGGCTCTTTCCACTGTATAAGTCAGGTAAGTAGTCTGATTAATATTCGAAATAAGTACTTGAGGCACTACAAAATGATTGATGCCAAATTCTCGCCACTCATCATCAGACTTATGGCTAGAGAATTGAAATCCTCCAATGACTTTTAAATGATGCTTTTCTATATCTGGGTGAACTAATTCAACATCTTTTTTAAATTTTTCCCACTCACGAAAGATCGATTGCTTGTTATCAAAGTTATTTTTGAACCTTTGAACAGCATGATAGCCGAAAAACGAAGACGCATTATCATTTAAGCGAAAATAAAAGCGATCCCCTGCTTGTGCTTCTGTCAAATTGAACAACTCGTCAGGCGCAAGTGCTCTATCAATTTTCACTTCAACAGATACCCAGCTTTTGTTACTTTCATATATTGACTCAATAATGTCATCTTCCTTTATATTCGCAGCCATTCATTTCACTTCTTTCATTATCTATTTTTTCTCATTACAATATTGTATCATTTTTAACTATTTATAGTGGCATAATTGCTTAATCTTCTAGAGAAATATTTCACGCCAATTGACCTTTATTTATGATTCCTTTAAAATACATATGTTAAAACTATATACTATAAGAGGTAGATTAAATTATGGCAAATCAATATCAACAATATTCTACTGTTAGAAAATATTGGCATTTGATGCGACCTCATACTTTAACTGCTGCTGTTGTACCTGTATTAGTTGGTACAGCAACTGCTAAACTTTTTTTATTAGGTAGTCAAGATCACATTAAATTCATGTTATTTCTTGCAATGTTAATTGCTTGTTTACTTATTCAAGCTGCAACGAACATGTTTAACGAGTATTATGACTTTAAAAAAGGTTTAGACGATCACACTTCCGTTGGTATCGGTGGTGCTATCGTAAGAAACGGTATGAGTCCAAAACTTGTCATGAATCTAGCAATTGCTTTTTATATCATCGCTGCATTTCTCGGTATCATTTTAGCAGCTAATAGTTCATTTTGGATTATTCCAGTAGGCATCGTTTGTATGGCAATTGGTTATTTATATACTGGTGGCCCAATGCCTATTTCTTGGACACCATTCGGTGAACTATTTTCTGGATTGTTTATGGGCATGATTATTATTTTATTAGCGTTCTTTATTCAAACTGGCAATGTTAATGGCTTTGTAGTTTGGATTAGTATTCCGATTGTTATTACAATTGGCTTAATTAACATGGCTAATAATATTCGCGATAGAGTTAAAGACCAAGCGAGTGGTCGTAAAACATTACCAATCCTATTAGGTAAGAACGCTTCAATTACATTTATGGCAATTATGTATATCGTTGCATATGTGTTCGTTATTTATACTGCGCTATTTGTAGATGGCGGTTCACTATTTTATTTACTTGTACTGCTATCATTTCCTATGCCAGTCAAAGCGATCCGTCGCTTCAAGAAGAATGACACACCTGCAAGTATGATGCCTGCGATGGCTGCAACTGGAAAAACAAATACAATCTTCGGTGTATTATACGCATTAGGCATATATATCAGTGCTTTATTAGGTGGTATATAATATATCACTTGTGACATTTTAAATGTTGATACAAGCAAAATAGGACGGAGGTCGAGACTTTGAAATGATTTCTAATTTCTGTCTCCTCCGTTCTATTTTTTTACTTTATGCTGAATAAACCATGTGTAAATATTGATGACCATATAATTCCACATCTTCAGTCCATTTAAAGCCCAATCGTTCATACAATTTCTTAGCTCTCGGATTATCATAGTCGCAACTTAAACTCCACTTTGTATCTGGATACGTTGCTATTAAATAATTAAACAGTTTCGTTGCAATACCCTGTCCTCTAAACTTTGAAAAAGTAGCAACAGCTTCAATATACCATTCATCATCCTTCGATTCTTTCAATGGCAATGGCGTTCCAAGTGCTTTTATGTCATCCTCTAATGGTAATTCATTCCATGCTGCTTCTAACTCTAATTCTTTAGAGCCCTCATAGGCAATGATGCAACCTGCCACTTCGTCGTCTTGCTCATATACCCAGATATTATTATAATTCGTTCTATAATTAATATTAACGATACTCTCTTCAATAGCTTGAATAACTCTTTCTCTGGAAATTTCTTGGACAATATCAAGTTCCATATCTTTCCAAATAATGTAACATAATTCTGCAATTGACTTACTATCGCTCGGACGTGCTTTTCGTATCATAAGTTAATTCCCCTTTCGATTAGTGTATTAACTATATTATATAAAATTTACAAATAATAATAAATTAATTGCAATAAATTGAAGCATTGAAATTTTGATTATAAATACATTATCTAATATCTGAGTATTATTTGATTTAATTTTTGAAATGCTTAAAATATAAATTTAAGGAGGCATCATTATTATGAGAGTTAATAAAACATTATATGTATTATGTTCTTTATTTTTAGGCGGTGTCGGTATTCATAAATTTTATGCAGATAAAGTATGGCAAGGCGTCTTTCATTTAGTTTTCTTCTGGACTACAATTCCTACTATCATTTCTATTATTCATGGGATTATTGTCATCTTCACAACTAAAGCAGATCAATATGGCTATATTTATATACCAAATAAGCGACATCCATAACTTTTTAATAAATAATTATAGATAATATCTTTAATTATGTGTAGAACGGGTAAACTCAACTAAACAATTTAAAAAAGGAGCAAGTTAATATGAATATCATTAAACGTGTCATTCGAATTGTGATAACAGGCTACTTAGTAAAGTGGATTCGTAATAAAATTGAGGGTAAATCAAACGGTGGACAAAAATAGAAATAAAAAAGGTCTATTCGCTAACTATAATTAAGTAGTGAATAGACCTTTTATAATGATGAGTGACAGGATCCTAATTTACTCATTGAGAAATGCCTCCAGATTTTTATATTCATTCGTATAATTGATAAATGCTTCTTCATTCTTATTAATAAGTGCTTCATCAATCAACTTTAATAGTTGTTTTTTTCTTCCTTGGCGAAGGGCCTCTTCAATGACCAGCTCTACGCCTAAATCATTAACTGTAGTAACAAAGTCTTCTAACGTCGTATGTTTGACATTCGTGTTGTAATTCATTGCAATCACTGCCTTTCTTTTTTGTATAAGGATAGTATACAAGTTTTTATTTTTTAAATCAATCGAATATTCTGACTTTTCACAAAAAAATATGTGTAATTTTATATGTAATGAATATCTTGACAACATATAAAAATTTTATATAATAAATTTATATTATTAATCGTTGTATTTTTAGCGCTTAATAATAACTTTATTTTAAGGAGGTTAAGAGATGACAAAAATTTCTCAAACCCAAAATACCGTATATATTATTCGGAAAGGCGACATGGTCATCAAACCAGTTATTGATGCCTATGAGCAAACTAAAGGATCAGAAATATTAAAGTATGATTCCTCAATTGTAACGAGTCCATTTAAAACACAAAAGATTGTCGAGCGGTCATGTAAGTTTTATGGAAACAGTTATATTAGTAAAAAATCCGAAACGCAACGTATTGCTGGTATTACTAGCAAACCGCCTATCTTATTGACCCCTCTATTCCCTACGTACTTTTTCCCAACCCATTCAGACCGTTTAGAAGAAAACATGTGGATCAATATGCATTATGTTCATGAAATCAAACCTCTCAAAAATCGAAAATGTAAAATCATCTTCGCAAATCACCAAACGTTAACACTGAATGTATCCTATCACAGCATTTGGCACCAATACTCTAACTGCATATTCTATTATTACATGGTTGATAAACAATCACGTATGAAATCAAATAATCCAGAAATGCCAATTGATTATGAAAAAACAACTTTAAATATTTTCGAAGCACTTTCACATTATTCACTATTGCAAGATAACTAGTTTCACGTTTAATTTTAAATCATACGGAACTTTTATATTAATATAGTGTAAATGTTCCGTATATTTTTTGAATATAATCCCTTGCAAATTTTAAGTTTATTGATATAATAATATTTGTGCTCATAGAGATACATTATATAAATACATATTAATCCGCAGTAGCTCAGTGGTAGAGCTATCGGCTGTTAACCGATCGGTCGTAGGTTCGAATCCTACCTGCGGAGCCATATGGAAACGTACTCAAGTTGGCTGAAGAGGCGCCCCTGCTAAGGGTGTAGGTCGCGAGAGCGGCGCGAGGGTTCGAATCCCTCCGTTTCCGTTTGTTACCTTTAAATAGTATAAAATAGAGACTAAAAACCCCGTTATTACGGGGTTTTCTTTATATAGTTTAAAATAGTTTTAAATCTAAGCCGACAACGAAGTCGACAACTTACTGAATATTGCTCAATGTTGTCGGTTTTGTTGTCGGTTTATCTCTTCAATCGCTTGTCGCTCTAGGGTTAGAGACGTTTCGTTTTTTACTTTTTAGTATCTCTGGGGTAGATTGAAAATGATTAAGCTTTGCTATTTCTTTTCTGGGTATTATCTGTTATGGTTATATCTAGTTCATCGATAAAATTATTGATGGATATATAACTCCTTTCTGCGACATTACTTCTCGGCGCTATCTGATCTCTCTGTAAAGTTTTCAGATAGCGCTATTTTTATAATCGATAAATACATTTGTCCTGTCATAATTGAAAACCTCCATAATTTGTTATATACTTCAAGAACACGGAGACCCCCCTAAGGCTCCGAAAAAATCATCCTTTGTTATTTGGTTTTCGGTCTTGGTAACCGAGATGCCATTTCCTAAGTTGTTTTAACACTTCCGGAACTATCAGTGCTGCCAATAGTGATGTTCCAGAAGTGTTTTTATTGTATTTCTTATTTTTTCGGTTTCATTTACGTAAATATTTTGATATACTCACTTTTGGAGTTCATCCTTATATTTATGTTGAACAAGAAAATCACCTTTTCTATAATTATTTAATTTTCTATGCGTTATCTGAACCCATACCTGTGTTTTCAGATAACGTTTTTTATTTAAATAAATATCTTCCGTGTGATTTTACGCATAAAAAAATAACCGTACCTATTAAGATACGGTTAACAATTAATCACAAACAATTGAGTAGCCGTTCCAACTTTAGACCTAAGACAGTAGCTAATTGTCATCTCAATACTTTGCTTTAATCACATTCATTATAACATAAAAAAGAGGGACAAGCACCGTTATGCTTATCCCTTA
Organism: Staphylococcus sp. GDY8P85P; assembly: GCF_017892405.1. NCBI lineage: Bacteria > Bacillati > Bacillota > Bacilli > Caryophanales > Staphylococcaceae > Staphylococcus > Staphylococcus sp. GDY8P85P. The sequence continues at coordinate 79,326 of NZ_JAESLA010000023.1, forward strand.
CGAACTAATAGTGAAATGGTTTATGAGTATATTGTACTAACATGTATAAACTTTTACAAGGTTATTGCTTTCGTTAAAGTTATACCTTAGTAAACTTTCCGTAACTACTTGTTCTATTTCCCTTTTTATCAATTTCGCCTGTCGCAATATAGCGACGTTTTAAATCTTTGTTTAAGTAGGTTATCCAACGATAACCATTAACTGCAAATGCCCCGTCATAAATAATGCTTTCGCCATTTTTTAATACACCTGTGATTTTAGCTTTTGTATTGTGGGCGGTTCTAACGTTGTTACCTTTAATAGTAGAAACAGTATAGTGCCCTTTTTCTTTTTTGTATGGAACGCCTTTATCATTTAGTTTATAGCCTTTAGGTACTGCTACAACATCATCTTTTTTGTGAGTAGCTTTTTGCTTACTAGCGACGACACCGCCTATTGGCTTACCATGAATAGCACCTGCGATTAATTTTGCATATAAATCATGGTTCTTTTTAATCCAATTCATATCCGATGTGTTAGTGATAAAGCCTAATTCCGTTAATCGGTAATTCATGTTAATCTCTGCCGACACATTTGCATTGAGTAGATCATTACGTTTAGTAATACCTCTAATTTGACCTAAGTTGTTTTTAATCACATCTTGTATACTTTTATCAATACTATCTGCATTAAAAGCACTAGATATGATTACATGGCCACCACTTGCACTAGCACCTGCCGCATCTAAATGGAACTCTGCAATTAAATCATATTTTTGTTTATTAACCCAATACATGCCGTAATCTTTTTTATTACCTACACGTACACCATAAGCCGTGTCTTGATACATATCTTGTGATTGTTTACTGCCACCATATAATGCAACTTCATGCCCTGATTGACGTAAGTATTTAGCAACTTGTGGTGTGATGTTTTTACGAATGAAATCGCGTTCATTTGTTCCATTACCTACTGCACCTGGGTCGCTATAACCATGACCGGCAACAATCATAATTTTTTTAGGTTTTGTTTTTGTTGACGTTTTCGTATTTTTAATAATTTGTTTCGCTTTAGTACCTGCACTAATTTTAGTTGGAAAATCTAAACGGATAAAATACATAGGGTCGTCATAGTAATGCCAACGTCTTGTAACTTTCTCTGGGCCCCAACCTGGACTTATTACGCCATTAGTCCAACCCTGACCATCCCAATTCTGTTCTAAACATTCAAACTGTGTAAGAGTTGCTCTTGTAACGACTGCAACGTGTCCGGCACCACTCCCATATTTACCAGGGAATACAACAATATCTAACTTTTGTGGCAAGAAACTGTCGTAGTTTTTGATTGATTTACCGTACTTTTTAATCGTGTTTGCATTATCGAATGGGATATTTTTAGCATACAAGCCATACAACCTTTCGCCTGTAACAGCCATAAAAAAGGCATTTACATAATCGTAGCATTGGAAACCATAACTTAAATCTGGGTTGTATTGCTTTCCTTCCGAATTATCAAGCCACTTTTCAGCTTGTTTTTTTGTCATTAACATACTATCACCTAACCCAACTCATCTAAATTTGTAGGTTGTATATCTTCATTCTTAACTGGCGCTTGTCCTGTTGCTTTGCGATATTTCTTTTCTGCTTTGTATTTCTTTAATTTTTGATTTGCCCACTTACCTTCTTTAGTAGTTGGATTGGCTCTACGTCAAATCGGACTGATGAGTCCTAATATTGAGATTAAGCAACCTTAGGTTGTTTAATCTCTTTTTTTGTTGTTGAGGCAAATAGTCGCGAAGTT
>NZ_JAESLA010000024.1:0-15111 GCF_017892405.1 Staphylococcus sp. GDY8P85P
TATCTTTTGGTTATAGAAATTATGATAATTTACGTAATCGAATTATTATAACTTCGATAATATTTGCCTCAACAACAAAAAAAGAGATTAAACAACCTAAGGTTGCTTAATCTCAATATTAGGACTCATCAGTCCGATTTGACGTAGAGCCCTAAAAATCAATTCTGATGCTTCAATTTTTGAAATCAATTATGAAGATTTGGAGTTAGTTGGATATAACGCACATCCTGCTATTAAAGCACCTATAGCAGTGTGATAAACAAAAGTACTAATTTAATCTAAATAAATTATAGATACGGAGGGGAATTATGACTTTATCCATTTTAGTTGCACACGATCAACAACGCGTCATAGGCTATAAGAATGATTTACCATGGCATTTGCCTAATGATCTGAAACACGTAAAAAAACTATCAACTGGAAATACATTGGTAATGGGAAGAAGAACCTTTGAGTCAATTGGCAAACCGCTTCCTAACAGAAGAAATGTCGTATTAACGAGTGATACATCTTTTAACGTCGAAGGTGTAGATGTGATTCATTCTATTGACGATATTTACAACTTAGAAGGTCATATTTTTATCTTTGGCGGCCAATCATTATTTGAAGAAATGATTGATAAAGTAGATGATATGTACATTACAGTAGTCGATGGTAAACACCAAGGTGACACATTTTTCCCACCTTATACATTTGAAGAATGGGAAGTAGAATCATCAGTAGAAGGAGAACTAGATGATAAAAACAGAATTCCACATACATTTCTACACTTAGTACGTAAACATTAAATTAAATTGATTAACCGGAGGCACTTATGACTAAACAAATTATCGTGACTGATTCTACATCAGATTTATCACATGACTATTTAAATCAACATAATATCCACGTTGTACCTTTAAGCTTAACGATTGATGGTAAATCATTTGTCGATCAAATTGACATTTCATCTGAGGCATATATCCAACGCATTGAAGAAAATGCGGATGTTAAAACAAGTCAACCACCAATCGGTAAATTTATTGAATTATATGAAGAACTTGGTAAAGAAGATGTTGAAATTTTTAGTATTCATATGTCATCAGGTCTAAGTGGAACATATCAAACTGCTCTTCAAGCCAGTGATATGGTCGACACTAAAGTAACCGTGATTGATTCTAAATCCATTTCATATGGACTGGGATACCAAATTCAACGTCTTGTTGAACTCATAAATACTAATCTTTCACCAAATGAAATTGTTGATAAACTTAAAGAACTACAAAAAAACATCAAGCTTTTTGTTGTTATTGGACAGTTAAATCAATTAATCAAAGGTGGACGCATAAGTAAGACTAAAGGGTTGATTGGTAATATTATGAAAATCAAACCTATCGGTACATTAGAAGATGGGTATTTGGAAATTGTGCATAATGCACGAACACAAAATTCAAGCATACAATATTTAAAAAAAGAAATTTCAGAATTTATTGATAAACATAAAATTAAATCTATTGGTGTTGCTCACGCTAACGTACTTGATTTTGTTGACAAACTTAAAACACAGTTTGACGAAGCATTTGGGCAGCAAACATATGATGTAAATGTAACTACGCCAGTTATATCAACGCACACTGGTCAAGGTGCAATTGGTTTGGTTGTTGTTCGTGAACCAAACTAAACACGTATTTTATTACTTGCTTCCTATTTATATTAAATAAATAAAAGTATCGTTGTGAGTAGATTACTTTAAATTAACAAAGTTATATCGTAAATTTAATAAATGACAGAGGAGGTAATAATATGGCATATGCAACATTAGCTGGAGGATGTTTCTGGTGTATGGTTAAACCCTTTACATCATATCCAGGAATTGAGGATGTCGTATCTGGATATAGTGGAGGACATGTTGAAAATCCTACGTATGAACAAGTTTGCACTAATCAAACTGGTCATAGAGAAGCCGTGCAAATTCAATTTAATTCTGACATTACGTCCTTTGAAAATATCTTAGATGTGTATTTTAAAACATTTGACCCAACAGATGGTGGTGGTCAATTTTTCGATAGAGGCGAAAGTTATGAACCAGCTATCTTTTATCACGATGATGAACAAAAGAAAGCAGCAGAACTTAAAATTCAACAACTGAACGAGGAAGGCATTTTTAAAAAACCGGTTATAACACCAATTCTTCCTTATAAGAATTTTTATCCTGCAGAAGCATATCATCAAGATTATTATAAGAAGAATCCTGCACACTATGAGCAATACCAACGTGGATCAGGAAGAAAATCATTCATCGAAACACATTGGGGGTCTCAAAATGATTAAAAAAGATAAGCATGAACTAAATGGCATGGAATATCTTGTTACTCAAGAAAATGGTACTGAACCTCCATTTCAAAATGAATATTGGAATCATTTTGAAAAGGGGATTTATGTAGATAAAATTTCAGGCAAACCATTATTTACTTCTGAAGAAAAGTTTGAATCTAACTGTGGTTGGCCAAGTTTTTCGAAAGCGCTTGATGATGATGAAATCATTGAACTGGTTGATAAAACATTCGGCATGGTTAGAACTGAAGTTAGGTCAGAAGAAGCTAATAGCCACTTAGGACATGTATTTAATGACGGTCCTAAAGAAAGTGGTGGATTACGCTATTGTATTAATTCAGCAGCAATTCAATTTATCCCTTATGATAAATTAGAAGCGCTAGGCTACGGTGATTTAATTCCACATTTTGAAAAATAGGAGTGACTAATAATGTTTAAAAAATTATTCGGTAAAGGTAAAGAAGTTAATAAAGAAATTGAAATTTATGCAACATTAACTGGTGAATATATCAATATTGAGGATATCCCAGATCCAGTTTTTGCACAAAAAATGATGGGTGAAGGATTTGGTATTAACCCAACTGAAGGAGAAGTAGTTTCACCAATCGAAGGTAAAGTTGATAATGTATTCCCTACAAAACACGCAATTGGTCTTAAAGCAGATAACGGTTTAGAAATTTTAGTTCATATTGGATTAGATACAGTTCAATTAGATGGGCAAGGCTTCGAAATCTTAGTAAGTAGCGGTGATACTGTACAAGTTGGTGACCCTTTACTTAAATTTGATTTAGAATATATTAAAAATAATGCGAAAGATGTCATTTCACCAATTATTATTACAAATTCAGATCAGACTGAATCAATTCATGTTAATGATGTTAAAGCAGTGATTAAAGGTGAAACAAAAGTCGTAGATGTGACAATGAGCTAATGAAAGAACATTCTTTTTATCAATTTGCGCTAACAGCTAGAGGTCGTAAAGATAGCAAAGGAGATTTAGCTGAAGAAATATTTAATGATTTATCTTTTCCTAAACATGAAAAAGATTTCAATCAATTATCTGATTATATCGAAATGCAAAGTGATATAACATTACCGATGTCAGTATTTGATGATTTATATGAAGAATATACAGAATGGCTGAAATTCTAAATTTTAAATAGTCAATTCAAGTATTTATAATTTTATATTTTGCATTGTACATTCGCATTAGTTGACTGAATGAAATGTGTATTTGAAACAAGGTATTAATTCCAGTTAACCTTGCCGGGGTGGAACTCTGAATTCACAACGAATTCTGTTCCACTCCTTTATCATTTTTATGTGTAAATAGCTATCTGTTTTCTAATAAGTTGCGTTTATGTTTAAATAACGACATACTTATATTATCTTTTTAGATGAAATTAATATAAATACATACGATGTTATACGAGGAAGTGGTTTTATGAGTCATCATTCTGAGGAGAGACACAATCATGTTGATGCCAAACAAGATATTGATAAATCTTCAAATAAGAAAATTCGATTTAAAACTTGGCAATTCATATTACTTATATTAGGAATTATAATATTAACGGCTGGAATAACAGTTGCCGCTACAATAGGTATTAGTCACAAAATAAGTGGATTAAATAAAGATGAACGCCAAGAAATGAAGAAAATCGAGTATGCCTACAAGACACTTAATAATGATTATTATAAGAAACAAAGTGCTAGCGATTTATCTGAAGCCGCTATTGATGGCATGGTAAAAGAACTCAAAGATCCATACTCTGAGTACATGACTAAAGATGAGACGAAAAGTTTCAATGAGGATGTTTCAGGTGACTTTGTAGGAATTGGCGCTGAAATGCAGAAAAAAGATAAACAAATCATGATTACTAGCCCAATGAAAGATTCACCTGCCGAAAAAGCCGGTATACAACCTAAAGATGTTGTAACTAAAGTGAATGGAAAATCGGTTGTAGGTAAGCCATTAGACCAAGTAGTTAAATTAGTTCGAGGTAAAGAAGGAACAACCGTCAAATTAACAATCGAACGTGGTTCACAAGAGAAAGATATTAATATTAAGCGTGGAAAAATTCATGTAAAAAGCGTGGAGTATAAGAACAAAGGTCATATCGGTGTCTTCACAATTAATAAATTCCAAGATAATACTGCTGGAGAACTCAAGTCAGCAATCATAAAAGCACATAAAGACGGTGTGCGCAATATTGTATTAGATTTAAGAAATAATCCTGGTGGTTTACTTGATGAAGCAGTTAAAATGGCGAATATCTTTATTGATAAAAATCAAACGGTTGTCAAACTTGAAAAAGGTGACGATACTGAATCAATTAAAACGTCGAATGATGCTACAAAAGAAGCTAAAGACATGAAAGTCAGTATTTTAGTAAATGAGGGCTCTGCAAGTGCTTCTGAAGTCTTTACAGGTGCTATGAGAGACCACCATAAAGCAAAAGTTTACGGTTCAAAAACATTTGGTAAGGGAATAGTACAAACAACTCGTGAATTCAAAGATGGTTCATTATTGAAATATACTCAAATGAAATGGTTAACACCTGATGGTCATTATATTCACGGTAAAGGTATCCAACCTGATACTAAAATTGCATCACCTAAATATCAATCTATCAGTGTCATTCCTACTGATAAAACATATACTGTGGGTGATAACACCAAATATGTAAAATCAATTAAAATTGGCTTAGACGCATTAGATTATGACGTTGGCGATGAATCAAATCAATTTGATAAGCAATTAGAAACAGCTATAAAATCATTCCAATCAGACCACCAATTACAAGTGAATGGTAAATTTGATAAAGAAACCAACGAGAAATTCACACAATTATTAGTTGAAAAAGCTAATAAAGAAGATAAAGTATTAGATGATTTAATAAACAAACTAAAATAAAGAGGTGTTTTTAAAACAATGATTAGGTTAGGTAAATTACAAGATATTTCACAAATAGAGGCATTAGTTGAGGAAGCTAAAGCATTAATGAAAGAATTTAATAATAATCAATGGGATGATAAATACCCAGTGTCAGAACATTTTGAAGAGGATATCAAAGCTGAAACACTATATGTTTTAGAAGAAAATGACACAATTTATGGCTTTATCGTGGTCGACCAACAACAATCAGAATGGTATGATGATTTAGAATGGCCAATCGAACGTCAAGGCGCCTATGTCATTCATAGACTTGCTGGCTCACAACAATACAAAGGTGCAGCTACAGAATTATTTGATTTTGCTGTAAAGTTAGCTGAAGATCATAATATCCATGTTATATTAACAGACACGTTTGCTTTAAATAAGCCAGCGCAAGGATTATTTGAAAAATTTGGTTTCATAAAAGTCGGTGAAGCAGAAATTGACTATCATCCATTTGATAGAGGCGCACCATTCTATGCATATTATAAAAATATTTAAGAATAGAGGTTAATTACTATGTCTAAAATAGCATTTACCGGTGGCGGTACTGTTGGACATGTTTCGGTCAATCTAAGTTTAATTCCAACAGCTACTGATAAAGGACACGACTCATTTTATATTGGTTCTAAAACAGGTATTGAACGTGAAATGATTGAATCACAGTTACCTAATATTAAATATTATCCAATATCTAGCGGTAAATTACGTCGATATTTATCAGTCGATAACGCGAAAGACGTATTCAAAGTTTTAAAAGGGATAATTGATGCACGTAAAGTATTAAAAAAAGAAAAGCCAGACTTGCTATTTTCTAAAGGAGGATTTGTATCAGTTCCTGTAGTCATAGCAGCACGCTCATTGAATATACCGACGATTATCCATGAATCAGATCTAACACCTGGTTTAGCTAATAAAATTTCATTAAAATTTGCTAAAAAAATCTATACTACGTTTGAAGATACTTTGAAGTACTTGCCTAAAGAAAAAGCAGACTTCGTAGGCGCTACGATTCGCCAAGACTTAAAAGAGGGTAATCAAGCACGAGGCTATCAATTAACCGGTTTCGATGATTCTAAAAAAGTATTACTTGTTATGGGCGGTAGTTTAGGTAGTAAAAAACTAAATCAAGCTATCCGTGAAAATTTAGAAGCCTTGCTTCAAGATTATCAAATCATTCATTTAACTGGACATGGATTAGTAGATGATCGTATCGATGCTAAAGGCTATGTTCAATATGAATTTGTAAAAGAAACGTTAACGGATTTACTAGCTATTACAGACACTGTCGTGAGTCGTGCAGGATCTAACGCAATTTATGAGTTCTTAACATTGCGTATTCCTATGTTATTGATACCATTAGGACTTGATCAATCTCGTGGGGATCAAATCGATAACGCAAAGAATTTCGAATCTAAAGGCTATGGTAGAACGATTCCTGAAGACCAGCTTACACAAGTTAAATTATTGGAACAACTTAAAGATATTGAGCATAATCGAGAATCGATTGTGAAACAAATGGAGACATACAACGAAAGTTATACCAAAGAGGATTTATTTAATAAAATTCTACAAGACGCTTTATAAACTCAGGAGGTGTAGACAATGAATCATGCAAAACGTATTACCTTATTAATCGTTTTTACATTAATATTTGGTATCATTGCATCCTTCCATGAGTCTAGATTGGGTAGATGGATTGATACAGAAGTGTATGAATTTATTTACTCATCTGAAAGTTTTATCACTACCTCAATCCTTTTGGGGGCCACGAAAATTGGAGAAGTATGGGCCATGGTATGCCTTTCATTGATGCTTGTCGCTTACTTAATGTTAAAACGTTTTAAAATCGAAGCACTGTTCTTCGTGATTGTCATGTCACTATCTAGTATATTAAATCCATTATTAAAAAATATCTTTGACCGTGAGCGTCCAACGTTATTGCGACTAATAGATATATCAGGATTTAGTTTTCCTAGTGGTCATGCTATGGGCTCAACATCATTCTTTGGTAGTGCAATGTTCATAGTAAATCGACAAGCAAATGGCAATAATAAAGGTATTATTATCGGATTATGTGCACTATTTATTCTTCTTATTTCTATTTCAAGAGTATATCTAGGCGTGCATTATCCTACAGATGTCATTGCTGGCATAATTGGTGGTGCTTTCTGTATCGTCCTTTCAACTTTAATACTTAAAAACCACTTATATCCAACCATTTAAACAAGAGGCTGGGACAAAAAATAATATAATGAAGCTATTTTGCAAATTCGCAGTAGCTGACTGAACTGAGAAGGCGCTTAATTCAAGCTTTTCTCAGTTCTAGTCACCCTTGCGGGCGGGGCCCCAACAAAGAGNNAGTGGACAACGAATTTAAAAAGAATTCTGTCCCACTCCCTTCTATCTTAAAGTCATATGAATAAAGTATTCATGAATATAATCACGCCTTTGAAATTTAAATATATCATTCTCAACACTACATATAAAAAAAGCAGTGAACCTCGGCATTAGATTCACTGCTTTTTATTAAAACGTTTAAAGTAAGTTTGAAACTTTAACGTTAGTCTTTTACGGGCATATAAAAGGGGAATAACTTGAAAATGACCAATCCTTTAAGAACGAAATATATGTGGGGGGAATTGTCTTATTCGGTATTGATAATCATTTTCAAATACTATTATACATTATTGATAATCATTGTCAATTATAATTGCGAAAAATTCTCAATTAAATTTGATTATCTATTTACAATTTCAATCATTTATCTAATTTCAATCTCTGATGTGATAAAATGTAGGTTATGTTATGATAAAGTGCATTTGACTTAGTTCGAGCCAAAATGATTAATTTGATGATGAACTAGCAAATTTACAATAGATGACTGAATTTAGAAAGTATTTTAATTAAACTTTTCTCAGTACTAGTCATTCTTGTGACGACTTCCCGTCAAAGCGCATTTCTAGATGAGCAATGCAAGTTGGAAATCAGAACATTAGCATTTAGAATTCTGTCACGCTCACTTTTAAAACTAAGATTAATGCATCTAAAAAGAGGTGGAAATAAAAATGACCAACATTCTTATTGTTGAAGATGAACAGAACTTAGCTCGCTTCTTAGAACTAGAATTAACGCACGATAATTATAGTGTAGATATAGAATATGAAGGGCAATCAGGACTTGATAAAGCGTTAAGTAACAATTATGACTTAATCATATTAGACTTAATGTTACCAAATATAAATGGTTTAGAAATATGTCGTCGTGTGAGACAGGAACAATCAACACCAATCATTATTATTACAGCGAAGAGTGATACATATGATAAAGTGACTGGCTTAGATTATGGTGCTGATGATTATATTGTAAAGCCCTTTGAAATTGAAGAACTCTTTGCACGTATTCGAGCAGTATTACGCCGTCAACCTCAGAAAGATATTATTGATATTAATGGTATTAAAATAGATGTTGATGCGTTTAAAGTTACAATCAATGGCGAACAGTTAGATTTCACTAAGACTGAATACGATTTACTCTATTTGTTAGCAACTAACCGAAATCGTGTGTTACAAAGAGAGCAAATTTTAGATCATGTTTGGGGCTATGATAGTGAAGTCGAAACAAATGTCGTAGATGTCTATATTCGATATTTACGAAACAAACTTAAACCTTTTGATAAAGAAAAAACAATTGAAACCGTTCGCGGTGTCGGGTATGTGATTAGATGATTAAAAAAGGTACGTTAAAATATAAATGGATGATAATTACAACACTGATAATGTTTAGTACCATTATTCTTTTTTGTTTAGTTATCATATTCTTTTTAAAAGACACTTTAAGAGATGGAGAAATAGATGAAGCTGAACACAGTTCTAGTGATATCGTTAATTTAGTTGAATCTCGGTCAATGGATGACATCACAACGTTAGATTTGTCTGCTACTTTAGAGAACTTTGAAAAAGCGATTATTTACGACCGTAATGGTAAACAATTGATGCAATCTTCGAATGAAAATATGATTAATTTCAAACCTGAAGTGGACTTTGTTAATCCTGAAACAATTCAAATTACAAAGCATCATGGCGTGCCATATTTAATCATAACTGAGCCAATACATAGTGACCGTTTTGAAGGTTACAGTGTTTTAATACATTCACTTGAAGGCTACAACAATGTTGTTCGGTCATTGTATTTTGTGGCAATCGCATTTGGCTTATTAGCAACAATCATCATGGCAGGTATTAGTTATATCTTTTCAACGCAATTAACGAAGCCTTTAGTAACAATGTCTAATAAGATGATTCAAATACGTCGTGATGGCTTTCAAAATAAACTTGAGCTTAAGACAAACTATGAGGAAACTGATAATTTAATTGATACCTTTAATGATATGATGTATCAAATTGAAGAATCTTTTAATCAACAACGCCAATTTGTTGAAGATGCTTCTCATGAATTACGTACACCGCTTCAAATCATTCAAGGTCATTTAAATTTAATTCAACGTTGGGGCAAAAAGGATCCGGCCGTCCTTGAAGAATCTTTGAATATTTCACTTGAAGAAATGAACCGAATAACAAAACTAGTAGAAGAATTATTGTTACTAACTAAAGATAAAGTGAACAATCAAGCTTTAGAGTTTGAAGAAGTAAACATCAATGAGGAAATACGTTCACGTATTAAATCTTTAAAACAATTGCATCCAGATTATGAATTTGAAACACATTTGTCCAAGAAGCCATTAACATTACAAATCAACCGTCATCAATTTGAACAACTGTTACTGATTTTTATAGATAATGCGATGAAGTATGATAAAGATAATAAGCAAATCGAAATAGCGACGCAATTAAGAAATAAACAAATCAGTATTGAAATTACAGACCATGGCCTCGGCATTCCTAAAGAAGATCAAGAATTTATTTTTGACCGTTTTTATAGAGTGGATAAATCACGAGCGAGAAGCCAAGGTGGTAATGGACTAGGTCTTTCAATTGCTGAGAAGATTGTTCAGCAGTATGGTGGTTACATTACGGTTGATAGTGAAGTAAACAAATACACAACGTTCAAAATTATATTCAAATAACGACATTAATTCAAAAGCCTGGGACAAGTACGATGTCTCAGGCTACAAATACATATTGGCAGTAGTTAACTGAGTTAAACATGCACTTACAACAACCACTTTTAATTTTAGTCCACCTTGACAGCGAAGCGCCCCAGCTAAGAGAATTTCATCAAGAAATTCTAAAAGCTAAGCAAGCCGGGAGAGGACCAGAAATCAATTTTCAAAACTTTATTTCTGATCCTCTCCCTTTTTCTTCTTGATCATCTATCTACACTAAGATTAACCAAACCTCATGTTCCAATTTCAATTCTACTTTTTTATCGTTTTCTCATTAATCTTTACTTATAATTAGATAAATTTAGCGTACCTATTTTAGTTATTTTGTTTTTTCCATAATATTCTGTTAATGGACTTTATCAATGCTAGAAATAGTGCTATTATTGACCTGTAAGCGGTTTAACTATTTTGTGGAGGGTAATATTATGGCAAAGGATAACAAGGATGTTACAGAAGCTCCTGTAAACTTTGGCGCTAATCTAGGTCTAATGTTAGATTTATATGATGATTACTTACAAGACCCAAGTTCGGTTCCAGATGATTTACAAGTGCTTTTCAGCACAATAAAAAACGGCGAAGCTCACGTTGAAGCTAAGTCTACCACTGAAGGGAGTGGTTCATCAGCAGGCGACGGTACAATTAAACGTATTATGCGTTTAATTGATAATATTAGACAATACGGTCACCTTAAAGCTGACATTTACCCTGTTAACGCTCCAGAAAGAACCAATCTTCCTAAGTTAGAAATTGAAGAGTTTAACTTAGATAAAGAAACATTGGAGAATGTCTCAGCAGATATCGTATCTGATCATTTCAAAGATATTTATGATAATGCATACGAGGCAATTCAACGAATGGAGAAACGTTATAAAGGGCCAATTGCTTTTGAATATAATCATATTAATAACAATAAAGAACGCACGTGGTTAAAACGTCGTATCGAAACACCTTATAGAGCGAACATCAATAATGACGAAAGAAAGCAATTATTCGATACTTTAGCGCATGTTGAAGGCTTTGAGAAGTATCTGCACAAAAACTTTGTTGGTGCTAAACGATTCTCAATTGAAGGTGTCGATACATTAGTACCAATGTTACAACATACATTAAAGCGTGCAGCTGAAGTTGACATTAATAACATTCAAATTGGTATGGCACACAGAGGTCGTTTAAATGTTTTAACTCACGTACTTGAAAAACCATACGAAATGATGATTTCTGAATTTATGCACACAGACCCAATGAAATTCTTACCTGAAGACGGCAGCCTTGAATTAACTGCTGGTTGGACAGGAGATGTAAAGTATCATTTAGGTGGTGTGAAGACAACTTCATCATACGGTATTGAACAACGTATTTCATTAGCTAATAACCCAAGTCACTTGGAAATCGTTGCGCCAGTTGTAATTGGTAAGACACGTGCATCACAAGATGATACACACCATGCTGGTAAACCAACAACAGACTTCCATAAAGGTATGCCTATTATTATACATGGGGATGCAGCATACCCAGGACAAGGTATTAACTTTGAAACAATGAATTTAAGTAACCTAAATGGTTATTCAACTGGTGGTGCATTACATATCATCACTAATAATAGAATTGGATTTACAACAGAACCAGTGGATGGTCGTTCAACAACGTATTCTACTGATATTGCAAAAGGGTATGATGTACCGATTTTGCATGTAAACGCAGACGATGTAGAAGCAACAATTGAAGCTATTGATATTGCAATGGAATTCCGCAAAGAATTTCATAAAGATTTTGTCATTGATTTAGTTGGTTATCGTCGATACGGGCATAATGAAATGGATGAACCTTCAATTACAAATCCACTTCCATACCAAAACATTCGCAAACATGATTCTGTTGAAATCATCTATGGTAATCAATTGGTAGCGGATGGCGTTATTTCTAAGGAACAAATGGATGACGTTATGGATAAAGTTCAAAAAGAAATGCGTGCTGCCCAAGATAAGATTGATAAATCAGATAAAATGGATAATCCAGATATGGAGAAACCTGAATCATTACAAGAACCATTGCAAAGTGATGATAAAGATTTCTCAATAGATCATCTCAAAGAAATCAATGATGCTATGCTTTCATATCCTGAAGATTTCCACATACTAAAAAAACTTAATAAAGTACTTGAAAAACGTCGAGAACCTTTTGAAAAAGAAAATGGTTTAGTTGATTGGGCTCAAGCAGAGCAACTTGCTTTTGCAACCATCGTTCAAGATGGCATTTCAGTTCGCCTAACTGGACAAGATAGTGAACGTGGTACATTCAGTCATAGACATGCTGTGCTACATGATGAAGAAAATGGTGATACTTATACTCCGTTGCATCATGTACCTAATCAAAAAGCGACATTTGAAGTGCACAACAGTCCATTATCTGAAGCTGCCGTGGTTGGTTTCGAGTATGGTTATAATGTTGAGAATAAAAATAGTATGAATATTTGGGAAGCGCAGTATGGAGACTTCTCAAATATGGCTCAAATGATGTTTGATAATTTCATGTCATCAGCTCGTGCGAAGTGGGGAGAACGAAGTGGCTTAACACTATTCTTACCGCACGCATTTGAAGGTCAAGGCCCTGAACACTCTTCAGCACGTTTAGAAAGATTTTTACAATTAGCTGCAGAGAATAACAGTACGGTCGTTAACTTATCAAGTTCAAGCAACTATTTCCATCTATTACGAGCACAAGCTAAAAGTTTGGGCACTGAAGCGATGAGACCTCTAATTGTAATGTCTCCGAAAAGTTTATTAAGAAATAAAACAGTGGCTAAGCCTATTGATCAATTCACTACAGGTGGCTTCAAACCAATTATTGTTGAGGATGGAAATAAAGACAAAGTGACTAAACTCGTACTAGCTTCAGGTAAAATGTTTATTGATTTAAAAGAACATTTAGCTAAAAATCCTGACGATTCAATTTTACTAGTTGCAGTTGAACGTTTATATCCATTCCCTGAAGGGGAAATTAAAGAAGTATTAAATGAATTACCAAATCTTGAGACTGTATCTTGGGTTCAAGAAGAACCTAAAAACCAAGGGGCTTGGTTGTTTGTTTATCCTTACTTAAAATCACTTGTAGGTAACCAATATAATTTAAGTTATCATGGTAGAATACAACGTGCAGCACCAGCTGAAGGTGATGGAGAAATTCATAAGCTTGTTCAAAATCAAATCATTGAAAGTAGTATTGAAAAATAACTAGGGGGAAATATTATGCCAGAGGTAAAAGTTCCAGAATTAGCAGAATCTATAACAGAGGGTACCATTGCAGAATGGTTAAAAAATGTGGGAGATAGCGTTGAAAAAGGCGAAGCTATTTTAGAATTAGAAACAGATAAAGTTAACGTTGAAGTAGTTTCTGAAGAAGAAGGTGTGCTTCAAGAACAGTTAGCTTCAGAAGGCGATACAGTAGAAGTTGGTCAAGTCATCGCTACGGTTGGTGAAGGTAGTGGAAATCCAACAGCAAGTAAATCAGAGGCGTCAGACGACGCTCAATCTAATAGTTCAGATGATAGCGGTAAGAAAGACGCACAACCAACTGAACCACAATCTAATAAAGAAGAGGAACCATCATCTTCTAACAATCAACGTATTAATGCGACACCGTCAGCACGTCGTCATGCACGTGAAAATGGCGTGGATTTAAGTACTGTTTCTGGAAAAGGAAATGATGTTGTTCGTAAAGATGACGTTGAAAATAGCCAAAAATCAACTCAATCACAACCTTCTCAAGAAGCTAGCAAAAAAGAAGCACCTAAAAAAGCTTCAAGTGCGCCTAATAAACCAGTAATTAGAGAAAAAATGTCACGTAGAAAGAAAACAGCTGCTAAAAAATTACTAGAAGTATCTAATAATACAGCTATGCTGACGACGTTTAATGAAGTTGACATGACAAACGTAATGGAATTACGTAAGCGTAAAAAAGAACAATTTATTAAAGATCATGATGGTACAAAATTAGGATTCATGTCATTCTTCACTAAAGCCGCTGTCGCAGCATTGAAGAAATATCCAGAAGTAAATGCTGAAATTGATGGCGATGATATGATTACTAAACAATATTATGATATTGGTGTCGCTGTTTCTACTGATGATGGTCTATTAGTTCCATTCGTACGAGACTGTGATAAGAAAAACTTTGCAGAACTTGAAAGAGCGATTGCTGACCTAGCAGTTAAAGCGCGCGAGAAAAAACTCGGCCTAGATGATATGGTCAATGGTTCATTTACAATCACTAATGGTGGTGTATTTGGATCAATGATGAGTACACCTATTATCAACGGTAATCAAGCAGCAATTCTTGGTATGCACTCTATTATTACTCGACCAATTGCAATCGATAAAGATACTATTGAAAATAGACCTATGATGTACATTGCTTTAAGTTATGACCACAGAATTATTGATGGTAAAGAAGCAGTAGGATTCTTAAAAACGATAAAAGAATTGATCGAAAGCCCTGAAGACCTACTATTAGAAAGCTAATCATAACGGAAAATAACCTCAAACTAATATTGATAAGGCTGGGACATCATTCCTAGCTAAATAAAGGCTGAGACATAAATAAAATAATGAAGCTATTTTGCAAATTCGCAGTAGCTGACTGAACTGAGAAGGCGCTTTAATCAAGCTTTTCTCAGTTCTAGTCATCCTTGCGGGAGTGGGACAACGAATTTAAAAAGAATGGTTCTAAGAGAAATGCG